>JBFJMD010000039.1:0-11203 GCA_041634115.1 Thermoanaerobaculia bacterium
GCCGCTGCTCTATCCAGCTGAGCTACAGGCAGCCGCTGCCGGGGTCGGTCCGCGCGCCTGGTTTTGCGGGGGTCGTCCGATTCGCCTCGTTGGTCGGGGCGCCCAGATTTGAACTGGGGACCCCCTGCTCCCAAAGCAGGTGCGCTACCAGGCTGCGCCACGCCCCGTCAGGGCCTTTCAGTCTACGGCAGCGGTGGGGGCGAGTCAATTTGACGCCGTCCGTCTCACCGCGAACCGGCGCGGGGATGGAATGGCGGTGCCCGGACCCGTGCCGGGCGCAGGAGGGTAGCGCCCGGACCTGTGCCGGGCGCCCGGATCAGAGCGCCCCCCACGGGTGGGGGCGCTACCTCTTGCGGGGGTGAAAGCCGCGGTCGCGGCCAGGCATCGGGGCCGGCGCAGAGCCCGGCCGCCACGGGTCAGTACGTGAACTCGCGGTAGTCGACCCGGTAGAACAGCGAGTAGAGGATGGGGACGAGGCCGAGGGTGAGCATCGTGGCGAAGAGCAGGCCGAAGATGATGGCGACGGCCATCGGCTGGTACATGGGGCCGCCGCCGATGTAGAGCGGAATCAGGCCGCCGAGGGTGGTGAAGGTGGTGAGCAGGATGGGGCGCAGCCGCCGCTGCGAGGACTCGAGGACGGCGCGCTGCGGGGTCAGGCCGTTGTCCTCGATCTCGATCCGGATGCGGTCGAGCAGCACGATGGCGTTGTTGATGACGATCCCGGCGAGCGAGATGATCCCGAGCAGCGTCATGAAGCCGAAGTAGGAGCGCATCACGAACAGGCCGACGACGACGCCGATGAGCCCCAGCGGGATGGTGATGAGGATGATCGCCGGCCGCCGCAGGGAGTTGAACTGGGCGACCAGCAGCAGCACGATGATGAGGCCCGCCACCGGAAGCTGCGCGACGATCGAGGCGTTCGCCTTGGCCGAGGCCTCGTGCTCGCCGCCCAGCTCCCAGGCGAAGCCCGGCGGCCAGGCGGCGCTCTCCGCCTCGAGCCAGGGCGCCAGCACCGCCACCACCTCGGCCGCGGTCACGCCGGGGTCGAGCTCGGACGCCACGGTCACCGTCTTCAGCCGGTCGCGGCGGCGGATGTTGGACGGCTGCCAGGCGAGCTCGGCGTCGGCCACCTGGGTCAGCGGCACCGAGCGCCCCGTCGCCTGCGAGAAGACGTTCAGGCTCCCGATCTGGCTCGGGTCCTGGGACGCCTGCACCGAGCGCAGGGTGACCGGAATCACCTTGTCCCCCTCGCGGTACTCGGTGGTGTCGATGCCCGAGAAGAGGGTCTGGAGCGACAGCGCCACGTCCTGGTTGGTCACCCCCGCCCGCCGCGCCCGGGCCTCGTCGATCTGCACCAGGATCTTCTTCGACCGCGCCCCCCAGTTGTCGCCGATCTCGCGCGTGCCGGGAATCTCGTCGAGCCGGCGCTTCACCCGCTCGACCAGGTCGAAGACGGTGTCCGGGTCGCGGCCGGAGATCCTCACCTCCACCGGGTTGTCGGTCGGCGGTCCCAGCGGCAAGGGATCGATCTGCGCCATCAAGCCCGGGAACCGCCGGCAGAACTCCCGCAGGCGGGCGACCGCGACGTCCACGTAGTCGCGCGAGCTCGCGTTGGCGAGGATCATCGCGTACTCCGGGCTCGCGGGCTCGGGCGCGTAGGGGAGGATGAAGCGCGGTGCCCCCTCGCCGACGAAGGTCGCCCAGGTGGTGACGCCCTCGGCCGGCTCCGCGTTCCCACGGGGGGCCGCGAGCTCGGCGCGGATGTAGCGGTCGACTTCCGAGACCACGCGCTCGGTCGCCGCCAGGGGGCTGCCGGTGGGCAGGCGGAGCTCCGCGGTGAGCGTGGGCCGGTCGTTGGGCGGAAAGAAGATCACCGGCACGAAGCGCAGCAGCAGGAGCGCCCCGGTGAATGCCGCCGCCGCCAGGCCGAGCGAGACCACCCGCCGCTTCAGCCCGGCGAGCAGCAGGCCCCGGTACCAGCGATAGAAGGGGGTGTCGAAGCCGGCCTGCGCGACGCGGGCGCCTTTGCCCGCCCGCAGGAACTTGACCGAGAGCAGCGGGATCATGGTCAGCGACAGCACCCACGAGCAGAGCAGGGTGATGGTCACCACCACGAAGAGCGGCGCCGTGTACTCGCCGGTGGTGGACTTGGCGAGATAGATCGGCAGGAAGGCGCTGGCGGTGGTGAGCGACGAGGTCAGAAGCGGCATTCGCAGCTCCGCCGCCGAGTCGACCGCCGCGTCGACCGCCGCCTTGCCCTCGCGCATCTGGACCACGATCGACTCCGTCATCACGATCGCGTTGTCCACCAGCATGCCGAGGGCGATGATGAGCGCCGCGAGCGACATCTGATTGACGCCGACGTCGAAGAGGCTCATGAAGATGAAGCTGGAGACGATCGCCATCGGGATCAGCGTCGCCACCACCAGCCCGGTGCGCAATCCCAGGCTCAAGAGCATCACCGCCATCACGATCGCCACCGCCTGCACCAGGTTGCCGACGAAGTCGTCCACCTTCTTGCGCACCGCTTCGGCCTGGAAGACCACGAAGTCGAGCTCGAGGCCGATCGGGCTGCGCGCCCGGAACCGGTCGACGGTCTCCCGCACCTCCGCCCCCAGCTCCAGGATGTTGCCGCCCTCGCGCAGCGAGATCGCCAGCGCCAGCCCGGGCTCCCCCGCCGCCCGCATCTTCGTCTTCGGCGGATCGACGTAGCCGCGGTAGACGCGGGCCACGTCCTCGAGGTGGATCAGCTCGCTGCTCCCCGGCACGGAGACGAAGGTCCGCGCCACGTCCCCCACCGACTCGAAGTTGCCCGAGGGCTCGAGCACGATCTCCTCGCTCTCGGTCCGCACCTGGCCGCCGGGGTTGATGATGTTGCGGCTCTCGAGAATGCTCCTGAGCTGCAGCGGCGAGATTCCCAGCTCCGCCAGGCGGGCGTTCTTGTACTCGACGAACACCCGCTCTTCCTGATCGCCGAAGATCTCCACCTTGGCGACGTCGGCGATCAGCAGGAGATCGTCGCGCAGCTCGTCCGCGGCCTCCTTGAGCTCGGCGTAGGTGTAGCCGTCGCCGGTGAGGGTCACGACGGTGCCGAAGATCTCGCCGAACTCGTCGTTGACGACCGGCCGCCGGACGCCGCTCGGCAGCTCCGCCGCCACCCGCTCGACCTTGCGCCGCAGGTCGTCCCAGATCGGGCGCATCTCCTTGTAGCGCTCCTGGATGTTGACGAAGACGACCGAGACGCCGCTCTTCGACTGGCTCACCACCGAGTCGAGCTGCGGGATCTCCTGGATCGCCTTCTCGAGCTTGTCGGTGACGAGCTGCTCCACCCGCTCGGGGCTGGCGCCGGGAAAATAGGTCAAGACCATCGCGGTGCGGACGACGAAGCCGGGGTCCTCGGCCCGTGGCATGGAGAGGAAGGCCTGGATCCCGGCGACCGCCAGCACCGCCAGCAGCGTCAGCGTGACGCGGTCGTTCCTGATCGCCGAGGCGGTCAGGCTCACGCGCCCCCTCCGACCCCGTCCCCGGTCCTCACCCGCATGCCGTCGGTGAGACGGCGCACGCCGGCGGTGACCACCTCGTCGCCGTCCGCGAGGCCGCTCAGGATCTCGATGCCGCCGAGGCCCTGGACCTCGCCGCCGACCTCGACCGCGCGCCGCCGCACCACCCCCTCGTCCGCGGCCGCCGCCGCCCCGCGCTCGAGCACGAAGACGAAGCGCCCCTCGCGGTCCTCGCCCACCGCCACCCCGGGCACCACGATGCGCGGCTCGCGCCCCGGCGAGCGCAGCCGGAAGGTCACCTCCGCCGCCATCCCGGGCCGCACCTCCGCCGCCTCCTCGATCAGCCGCGCGACAACGGTGAAGGTCGACGCCGCGCCGACCGCCGCCACGCCGATCTCGGTGACCTCCGCCGCGAGCACCCGGCCGGGGAGCGCGTCGAAGGAGACGCTCAGCGGCTGGCGCATCTCCACCGCCGCGATCATCACCTCCGGCACCGCCACCTCCACCTCCGGCCGCGAGCCGGCGGTCAGCAGGAAGACCTCCTCGCCCGACTTGACCGCCTCGTTGATCTCGACGTCCACCCTGGCCACCGCGCCGTCGATCGGCGCCTTGAGCGCCGTATAGCCGAGCTGCTGCTCCGCCAGATCGAGCTGCTTGCGCACCGCCCGCACCTGCGCCTCGGCCGACTCCGCCGCGGCCCGCGCCGCGTCGAGCTCGCTCTTCGAGGCGTTGTTGTTCTCATACAGCGCCCGCACCCGCTCGTAGTCCGCTTGCGCCCGCCGCAGGCCCGCCTGACCCTGGGCGAGCGCCGCCTCCGCCTCCTCGACCTTGAGCTCGTAGTCCGTGGGGTCGAGCCGCGCCAGCGCCTGGCCCTTGCGCACCGCGTCCCCGAGGTCGACGTGGACCGACACCACGGTGCCGGCGACCCGGAAGCTCAGCCGCGACTCGACCCCCGCCCGCGCCACCCCGGCCAGCGTGCGCTCCGCGGTGGCGGCGCTGGCCTGGACGCGGTGCGTGCGCACCGGCCGCAGCTCGGGCGCGGCCTCGGGCTCGGCGCCGCCGCAGGCCAGCGCCGCCGCGAGAGCGATGAGGGCGGCGAGCCGGCCCGCCTCCTGCCGAATCGTTGCGTTCATCTCTCCTCCTGCCTCCTCGGGACGAACCCGCTCACGGCTCGAGCGGTGGGATCCGCAGCTCCGCGAAGTAGCGGTCGAGGCGGTCGAACCAGGCCTCGGCCTCCGACTTGTCAAGAAAGAAGTCGAACCGGTTGGCGGCGCGCTCGACCTCCATCAGGTCGACCAGGAAGTCGTACACCGCGTTCACCGCGAGCTGGTCGGCGACCAGGGCCGCGTTCTGGGCGTCGAGCAGGTCGACGATGGGCACCGCGCCGCGGGCGTAGGCGTCGGCCACCAGCTCCAGGTTGGCCCGCGCCGCCGCCGCCGACTCCTCGGCCAGCTCCACCCCGGGGTACGACGCCCGCGTGCGCTCCATGCCGATCCGGATCCGCTGCTCGATCCGCTCCTCGGTGGCGGCGCGGAGCTCGCGCAGCCGCTCCAGCTCCTCGTCCGCCTGGGTCCGCTCCGCCGCCCGCGCGCCACCGGTGAAAAGCGGCAGCGTGGCGGCGAGACCCAGGCTCCAGCCGCTCGACGGCTGGCCCGGAAGGGCGAGGCCGGGGAAGAGCGCCGCCGGGCTCGACCCCGCGCCCTCGCGCGACAGGACGCTCTCAAACGATGCCCTGAGACCCACGGTCGGCGCCCAGTAGGCGCGCCGCGCCGCCAGCGCGCGGCGCTCCGCCGCGGCGACGGCGGCATCGATCCGGGCCAGCTCGGGCGCCGCCGCGAGCCCCTCGCGCACGAAGAACTCGCTGAAGGCCTCGTAGCGGCGGGGGGTCTCGGTGTGGCCCTCGAAGCGTGGATTGCCGGTCAGCAGCCCGGGGTCGTCCAGGCCCACGTCCTCGACCGCCAGCGGCGCCGCCAGGTCGCGGTGGAGGAGCCGGGCGAGGGCGATGCCCGCGACGCGCCGCCGCGAGGACGCGTCGATCAGGGCCTTGCGGTCGCCCGCGATCTCGCTCTCCCAGCGGTAGACCTCGGCCGGATTGGCGGCGCCCACGGTGCGCCGGATCCGCGCCAGCTCCAGGTTCGAGCGGGTGACCTCCAGGTTGTCGCGCTGGATCCGCACCAGCGTCTCGGCGCGCAGCAGGTCGAGGAGCGCCGTCGCCGCCGCCAGCGCCACGTCGAGCTTGAGCGTCTCCAGCTCCAGCTCCCGCGCCCGCTGCAGCTCCCGCCGGATCTCCAGGTCGGCGAGCGCCGGGTCCGAGAAGAGGAGCTGCGACAGGCTGGCGGAGGCGACGAGCGAGCGCTCCGGCCGGGAGCCGAAGCTCGCCGCCGCCCGCTCCTCGTCAATCGTCGCCCCTTCGAGCGCGGATTCGAGCCGCGGCAGCAGCGCGGACCGGCTGCGCGCCACGTCCTGGGCGCCGGCCGCCACCTCGCGCCGGCGCACCACCAGGTCGAGGTTCGCCGCCACCGCCTCGGCGACCGCGCCGGCCAGCGTCAGCGGCGGCGCCCCCGACTCGATCTCCGGGTGCAACACCTCGGCCTCGAGCAGCTGCTCCCAGCGCGGCGAGACGTCGATCGCCCGCGCCGTCGCCATGTTGACCCGGAGCCGGCTGCGCATCTCGAAGGCGACGGGGATCCCGGCCGCCGGCTCGCCCAGCAGGATGCGCTGGACGTTGAGCGCGACCCGCCGCGCCAGGCGGGGAAAAAAGTCCTCGGCGCTCAGGCTCGCCAGCATGCCGCGCTCGACGTCGCCGCCGCCGACCGCCGAGAAGCTCGGCAGGCGGCGGGCGATGAGGCCGTCGATCAGCCGCTGGAGCTCGTCCACCGGCATCTGGAACTGCGGCCACACGAAGACGGCGTCGGCGTCGGCGGGAAGCGCCGCGAGCGCCCCGTCCGCCGAGCTCCCGGCCGGCACGTAGACCGCCTCGACGCCGAGCTCCCGGGTGCTCTCGCGCGTCCGCGTCCCGAGGTCGGGGATCGCCTCGAGCATGGCCGCGCTGACGAGCACCGCGACCTTGCGGAAGGGGACCAGCCGGCGGAAGGTCGCGAGCTGGCTGGCGAGCGTGTCCGGCAGCGCCACGTAGGTCAGGTTGGGGACGCCGCTGGCGCCGTCCGCGAGCGGCAGCCCCTGGAGCTCGGGCTCGAACACGGCCGACGCGATCAGGGGCTTGGGGAGCTCGCCCAGACAGCAGGCGGCCTGCGAGCCGATCGGGCCCCAGGCGATGACGAGGTCGATGGCGGGGTCGGCGAGCAGCCGCTCGAGGTTGGCGCGGGCGGTGGCGAGCGTCCAGTCGCCGACGAGGTCGCCCGACTCGGGAAAGCGGACTTCGAACTCGCCTTCGGTCAGGGCCAGGATCTCGCCGCGGCTGAGCGCCCGGATGTCCTGGTTGCGCGCCCACGGCCCGTCGATGACCACGCCGATCGCCACCTCGGCCGCGGCCGCCGGCGCCAGCACCCCGGCCGCGAGCAAGCTCCCCACCAGGGTGCGCGCGAATCGCTTCATTCCCGAGCGGACCGCTCAGCGCCGGGGCGGGAAGTGGGCGAGGATCTTCCTCGCCGTGGAGCCCGCCTTCTTGCGCAGCCTCTCCACGGTGGGCGCGGCGTTCTCCGACCAGCCGCTCCAGATCATCTCGCCGCTCTCGCGGTCGCGGATCTCGAAGACGAGGGTGCCGCGCTGGTGCGACCGCTGCGAATGCTCGTCGGGATCGCCGATCCAGGTGACGCGGGGCGCGATCTCGATGCTCACGCCCTCGATCTCCAGCTCGTCGGCGACGAAGGCGACGAAGTTGAGGGTGAAGTCCGGCTCGCCCTGCTCCGGCCGCTCGAGCTTCTCGAAGCCCTTCTTCTTCAGCGCCGCATCGGCGGCCTCGCGGATCAGGCGATCGAGGTCCGAGCCCTGGGCCAGCGGGTGCCGCACGCCCAGGCCGGGGTGCTCCTCCCAGGCGTAGGTCCGGTAGCGCGAGAAATCGGTCTCCGGCTTGTGGCTCGTCTCGACCCTGGCGACCGAGATCTGCGCGGTGCCTACCGCGAGCAGCGCCACGATCGGAGCCACGACCAGCGCGATTCGTCTCATCTTCCGCCTCCCCCCATCAACGTACCACGCGGCCGTCCGCCCGCCGCAAACAAAACGGCCCCTCCCCGCCGGGGAAGGGGCCGGGAGAGCGCGGGCCCGCGCCGCTACCAGCTGAACTCGATGTTGCCCAGCGCGCGGCGCTCGATGATGTCGCCTCCGAACGACTCCCAGTGATTGTCGTTGAAGAGGTTGGCGATGTTGACGCCGAGCTTCACGCGGTCGTTCACCCTGTAGTTGGCGCCGAAGTCGAAGGTCGTGTAGGAGAGGACGTTGCCCTGGAACGGGCCCACCGCCCAGCGGAAGTCGTCCACCCAGCGCATCGACAGGTCCCAGTCGAACTTGTCGCCGACGTAGGCGAGGCCGGCGCTGGCCTTGATCTCCGGTGAGTTGGGCACCAAAAGCGACGCGAAGCCGGGCAGGTCCTCCTTGATCTCGAAGTCGAACCAGGAGAAGGCCGCCGAGAACGTCCACTGATCGTCGAAGTAGTAGTTCAAACCGAGATCGAGGCCCTCGGTGTCGACCTTACCGAAGTTGGCGTAGGAGACCGCCCCCAGGATCGCGGTGCCGTCCAGGTTGTTGGTCAGCAGCGCGTAGGCGGGGCCGAGCGCCTGCTGCAGCGTGCCCACGAGGACCGCCGCCACCGCCGGCGGCAGTGCCGAGGGCGGCGCGTAGGGACCGAAGTTCCTGTTCACCCGGCCCAGCGCCGTGCCAAGCTGTGGGATGAGATCCGTGATGAAGTTCTGGTTGTCGCTCCGGTAGTAGTCGATCGTCAGGTAGGCATTGCCGCCTAGGATGCCGCTGTAGCCGAACTCGAGCGTCTCGACCTCCTCGACCACCAGGTCCTTGTTGCCGAGCGCCAGGATCCGCAACCCGCCGCCGAAGCCGCAGTTGACGCCGAAGGGCGTGCAGAAGATCCCCTCGATGGGAATCAGCCGGGGATCGTTGGCCGCAACCGGCGCCTGGAGGAAGAACTCCGAGTAGTTGGGCACCTGGAAGGCCTCGTTGTAGGTGACCCGGAAGGTGTTGTTCGAGTTGGCGGAGAAGACGAGCGAGGCCTTGGGCGAGAACTCCGAATCGTGGAGCGAGGAGTCGTCGTAGCGGCCGGCGAGGACGAACTTGACCTTGTTTGTGGCGTTCCAGTCGAGCTGGCCGAAGATGGCCTGCTTGTCGGAGTCGACCGGCGCGAAGATCAGCGTCTGCCGGCCGGTTCGCGGGTCGAAGCTGTCGATCTCCTCTTCGGCATACGAGCCGCCGATGACGATGCGCGCCTTGTCGTCGGCGAAGTCCCAGTTGGTCTGCACCTCGAACTGGCGCCGCTCGGTGTCGAGCGCGAGGTTGGCGCCCGAGGCCAGCGCCGTCTGCCGCGGCGCGTCGCGCTGGGTCATGTAGCCGAGGAAGTTCCAGTGCGGGGTGTTGAAGTTGGCGCGCACCCACGGGCGCTCGATGTCGACGAGCTGCACGCGGCCGATGCCGGTCTGGAAGGCGGGGCCTTCGACGTTGGCGGTGCCGCCCTCGAAGGTCAGGCTGGCGCTCTCGCCGATGTACTTGTCGAGCCGGAAGCCGCCGAACGTGATCTCGTTGTCATCCTCCGGGTTCAGCCGCACCCGCTCCTGCGGCAGGCAGTCGGTGTCGCCGGTGAAGAGGCAGGGCCGGGTGTACTCGGCGGCGCCGCGGCGCGAGACCGTGAAGTCGCCGGAGTTGCGGAGTCCGCCGAGCACCTTGAAGTACCACTCGCCGCCCAGCGCCCGCGCGTAGCGGAAGTCGGCGTTCAGCGTGCTGAGCTCGCCCGCCGCCAGCCGGAAGATGCCGCCCTCGCTGTAGCGCGGCGCTTTGGTGACCAGGTTGAGCACGCCGCTCGAGGCGTTGGCGCCGTAGAGCGCCGCGCTCGGGCCGCGCACCAGCTCGAGGCTGGCGATGTCGTCGAGCGGAAAGGCGACCGCGGCCCACTCCTGGGCGCCGAGGAAGGGCACCGACAGGTCGCGGCCGTCGACCAGCGTCGCCACCCGGCGGTTCAGCGAGCTGTTGAAGCCACGGGTGTTGAAGTTGTAGTCGTAGACGCCGCTCTGGGTGACCTCGGCGCCGGGGGTGAACTCGAGCAGCTTCGGCACCTGGCCGTGGGAGGCCTCGCGCTCGATCTCCTGCGCCGTCACCAGGGTGACCGCGGCGGGAGCCTCGACGATGCGCTCGGCCCGGCGGGACGCCGAGACCACGGTGATCGTCTCCGCGAAGGTGACCGTCCAGTCGACCGCCTTGTCCACCCGGGTGGTCTGGCCGGCCGTCACCACGACGCCGTCCTCGGTCGCGACCTTGTCGCCGAGAGTGAACGTCATCGAGTAGGTCCCGGCGGCGACGCCGGAGAACCTGAAGCTGCCGTCGGGCTGGCTGAGCTCGGCGGCCCCGATCTCGTTGACGATGACGGCGACGCCGCCGATCCCGGCGCCCGATTCGCGGGCGATGCTCCCCTCGATCCTGCCGCTCCCCTGGGCCATCGCCATCGGGCAGACGACGAGCGCGGTGAGCAGGGCGGCACTGAGTACTCGCTTGATCGACATCGGTCCTCCTCCGTGGTTGAGACCTGAAAAACGAGTCTGAACCGCAAGTCTACACTCTGAGGTCCACCGGGCGGAAGATGGGGCCGGCAGGTATACACTCCAGGCTCCGATGGCCGCCAGCCGTTACGTCGTCATGGGGGCCGGCGAAGTGGGCTTCCACCTCGCCCGTTCGCTCTCCAACGAAGGCCACCACGTCACCGTCATCGAGGTCGATCCGGCCAAGCTGGAACGGCTGGAGGACGAGCTGGACGTCCTGGCGGTCGGCGGCAACGGCGCCCACCCGCCGACCCTCGAGGCGGCCTGCGTGGACGGCTGCGACCTCTTCATGGCGGTCTCCTCCTCCGACGAGGCCAACTTCACCGCCGCCCTGATCGCCAAGCACTACGGCGCCCGCCGGACGGTGGTGCGGGTCGGCGTCGCCGACGAGGTGATCCAGGACCGCCGGCTCTACGAGGAGCTGTTCGGGGTGGACCTGCTGCTCTCCACCCAGCTCCTGACCACGACCCGGATCCTCAACCGGATCCGCGGCCACAACACCGTCGCCGTCGAGTACCTCGCCGAGGGCAAGGTCCAACTCCGCAAGACCCACCTGGACGCCGAATCGCCGCTCACCCGCCTCCCGCTGCGCGAGGTGGACCTCCCCGCGGACTGCCTGGTGGTCGCCTACTTCCGCGGCAACGAGCTCACCGTGCCCTCCGGCGACGACCGCGCCCAGCCCGGCGACGACGCTCTGCTCCTGGGCACCGCCGAGGCGATCGGCAAGGCCGAGCGCATGGTCTCCAGCGCCCCGGCGGAGCCGGGCACCGTGGTGCTGGCGGGGGGCGGCGCCACCGGCCGCACGGTCGCGAACGCGCTCGAGCCCTTCGACATGCGGGTGAAGATCATCGAGCGGGACCGGCGCCGGGCCGGCCAGCTCGCCTCCCTCTTCCCGCGCTACGAGATCGTCCACGGCGACGCCACGGACCTGGCGCTGCTCAAGGCCGAGCGCATCGGGCAGGCGCGGACCTTCGTGGCGCTCTCCGGCAA
>JBFJMD010000040.1:0-11057 GCA_041634115.1 Thermoanaerobaculia bacterium
AGCCGTAGGGAGCCTTCGGGGCGGCTACTCGCCGCGGACCAGGTCCGGCTCGCCGCAGTGCTTGAGGATCTCGGCGCGCACCGCGTCGCGCAGCCGCGCCGCGGCCGCGAAATCGGTGCCGTCGGAGCGGATCGGCCGGCACACGCGGACGGCCACCGCGCCGCGGCGCGGGAACCACTCGTCGCCGCGTAGCAGCGATCGGGTGCCGCGGATCGCCACCGGCACGACCGGCACGCCGGTCTGGGCGGCGATGTAGAAGGCGCCGAGCCGGAAGGGCCGCAGGCCCGGGGCGCGGTCGAAGGTGCCCTCGGGGAAGAAGAGCAGCGACTCGCCGTTGCCGAGCGTCTCGACCGCCCGCTGGATGTCCTCGAGGCCCTGGTTGGGGTCGAAGCGCTCGACGAAGAGGGTGCCGAGCCGCTCGAGCAGCAGGCGGGCGAGGAAGCTGCCGGTCAGCTCCTTCTTGGCGAGGAAGGCGCCCTGGGTCGGCAGCGTGGCGGTGAGCGCGAAGCCGTCGAGGTAGCTCGCGTGGTTGGCGGCGACGATCCAGGGACCGCCCTCCTTCAAGTGCTCCAGGCCGTCGACGCGGATCGGGATCGCGTTGAGCCGCGCCACCTGCCGCGCGGCCCGCCGCGCGAGACGCCGCCGGCGGGTGAGCCGCGGCACCGCGACGAGGGCCGCGGCCACCGGCACCGCGGCCAGCCCCACCACCGCCCAGAAGCGCCCGGCGTAGAGCACCTCGCGGGCGGCGCGGGCCGAGCGCACGATCTGCGGCCGGGTGCCCGCCAGGGCGAGCCGGGCGACCTGCCACCAGACCGGCCCCCGCCGGCGGACGCCGCCGCTCTCGTAGAGCTCGCGGCCGGCGGCGCGGCGGATCTTGCCGCTCGAGGTCTTGGGCACGGTGTGGGGCGGCGCCAGCACCACGTCGTCGGCGGGCGTCCCGACCAGCTCGACGGCCAGCTCCTGGATGTCGCGCTCGATCCTCTCCCGCGCCGCCTCCTCGGTCTCCCGGGTCTCGGCCAGCACGATCAGGCGCTCGGTCCCGGTCTCCGGGTCGGTGCCGCCGAAGACCGCGACGCAGCCCTTGCGTACGCCGGCGACGGCGCCGATCGCCTCCTCCAGCTCCTGCGGATAGATGTTGCGGCCGGCGCGGATGATCATGTCCTTGGCGCGGCCGGTGATGAAGACCTGTCCCTCGGCGACATAGGCGCGGTCGCCGGAGTCCAGCCAGTCGCCGTTGAAGAGCCGCCGGGTGGCCTCCGGGTTGCGGATGTAGCCGCTGGTGGCCGAAGGGCCGCGAAACTCGAGCCGCCCCTCCCGGCGCTCGCCCAATTCCGCCCCGGTCTCGTCGACGATGCGGATCTCGTGGTCGGGAAGGGCGAAGCCGCAGCCGACGAAGCGCAGGGCGTTGGGGTCGTCCTCGGCCGCCGGCGCCGCCCGGCCCTCGCGGCTGAGCGTCTCGCGGTCCACCGTATCGACGACCGGCTCGTCCTCGGGCGGCGGAAAGGCGAGAGCGAGCGAGCACTCCGCCAGACCGTAGACGGGCATCATCGACCGCCGCCGGTAGCCGTAGGCCGCGAAGCGCTCCGTGAAGCGGCGGATGGTCTCGGCGCTGACCGGCTCGGCGCCGTTGAGCGAAGCCCGCCATGAGGACAGATCGAGTCCCTCGATCGCCTCGTCGTCGATCTTCTTGAGACAGAGCTCGTAGGCGAAGTTGGGGGCCGCCGACAGCGTCGCGCGGTGGCGGTGAACCGCCCACAGCCAGCGCTCGGGCCGGGTCAGGAAGGTCAGCGGCGACATCAGCGCCAGCGGCATCGCGAAGTACAGGCTTCCCATCCAGGCGCCGATCAGGCCCATGTCGTGGTAGAGCGGAAGCCAGGACGCCACGACGTCCTCGGATCGCAGCGTCGCCGCGCGGCCGATCGAGCGCAGGTTCGCCAGCAGGTTGGCGTGGGTGAGGATGACGCCCTTCGGATCCGCGGTGCTGCCGGAGGTGAACTGCAGGAAGGCCACGTCCTGGTCGCGGACGACCGGCAGCCGCCCCGGCGGCGGGGCGGCGGCGAGATCGGCGACGGTGACCACCCGCCGGAGCGTCGGGACCTGGGCGCGGAGCAGGCGGGCCAGCGGCACCACCTCGGGAAAGGCGACGAGCACTTCGACGAGGGCGGTCGACAGGATGCGCGCCTGCCGGCGCAGGTGGTCCTCGAGCTGGCTGGGGCGGGCGGGGGGATAGAGCGGCACCGGCACGCCGCCGGCCAGCAGCACGCCGACGAAGGCGTGGAAGTACTCGAGACCGCTCGGCAGGATGAGGCCGACGGCGCGCCCGTGCTCGAGCCCGAGCTGCTGCAGGCCCGAGGCGACGGCGCGGGCGCTCTGGAAGAGCTCGCCGTAGGTCATCTCCTGGCTCGAGCCGTCGCCTCTCAGGTAGGTGACGTGGCGCCGCTCCGGGTGGCGCTCGAGGTGCCATTCGAGGACCTCGGTCAGGGTGCCGGCGCCGTGCGGGAAGCCCTCCGTCGCGGCGAGCGGCGCGGCGACGCTCTCGGTCTCGGCTCGGGGGGCGGCGGCGCCGCCGCCGCTGCGCACGGCGCGGAGGAGATCGCGGGGGGTCTCCGCCGTCGCCAGGAGACTCTCCGGCAGGGCGACGCCGTAGGCCTTCTCGAGCCGGGTAATCAGCTCGGCGCGGCCCAGGCTGTCGAGGCCCAGGTCGCGATCGAGCGAGGTGTCGAGCGTCACCCGCCGCCGGCCTCTCGAGCGCGGATGGAGCTCGTCCGCCACCCGGCGGGCGATCTCCAGGAGCTCCCGGTCCTCGACGGGTCGCGGGGCGTCGGAGCCGGCCTTGGACGAGCGCGCGGGCATCCCCTACAGAATAGCCCAGCCGAGCGCCCCCGGAGGCGGCCTGAAATGCCGAAAAAAAACGGCCGCGACTGAAAATTTACGGCGCACCGGGATTGCCGCGGCGCCCCTTTTTCGCAGTGGCGGGGACCGGAATTCGCTCCCGGAGGGGCTCCGGAGCGCTCCCGGGGGCTGGTGACGGGAGTCCCGACAAGGTCGTAATTCCTTTTATTTCAATACGTTGATTGGTCTCACGCGGATGCCGCCGGGGGCGCGCGAGGGGGCGGTCCGCTTTCGGCACCCTTCTTGCTCAATCTGGGGCGTAAGACACGGGTACTTCTTAGGACTCAGTACCTTACGCACGAGGACGATGGCCGCCAGAAAGGCAGAGCGACTTGGCAAGCGCGAAGCGTCGAGGACGGCGATGAGCGCGGTGCGCCGAATCCCCGCGCGGCTGCTCCTGGCCGCCCTCCTGGCGCTCGTGCCCGGTCTGCCGGGAGGCCTCGCGGCGGAGGAGAAGAACGTGCGATTCCAGCGGATCTCGCTGGAGCACGGCCTCTCCGAGGCCCTCGTCACCAGCGCCTTCCAGGACCGCGAGGGGTTCATGTGGTTCGGCACCCAGGCGGGCCTGAATCGCTACGACGGCTACAGCTTCACGGTCTTTGCCCACGACTTCGAGGATCCGAGCACGATCTCCCACGATTGGATCTCCTCGATCGCCGAGGACGCGGAGGGCTCGATCTGGGTCGGGACCCTCGGCGGCGGCCTCAACCGGTTCGAGCGCGGCAGCGAGACCTTCACCCGCTTCCGGCACGATCCCGTCGAACCCAAGAGCCTCTCCGACGATCGCATCCGGTCGATCTTCCCGGACGGCCGGGGCCGGCTCTGGATCGGCACCGACAGCGGCGGCCTCAACCTCTTCGACCCCGCGACGGGCGCCGTCGAGCGCTTCGCCCACGACTCCGCCGACCCCGCGAGCCTGTCTTCCGACCGGGTGCGCAGCGTCTTCGTGGACCGCCTGGGCGCGGTGTGGGTGGGGACCGACGGCGGCGGCCTCGACCGCCTCGATCCGGAGACGCGCGAGTTCCGCCACTACCGTCACGATCCGGCGGACCCTTCGAGCCTGTCCGACGATCGCGTGCGGGCCGTCTTCGAGGACGGCTCCGGCTCGCTCTGGGTCGGCACCTCGGAGGGAGGCTTGAACCGCCTGGACCGCCTGGCGGGGACCTTCGACCGGTTCCGCCACCGCCCCGGCGACGACACCAGCCTGGCGTCCGACGAAGTGCGGGCGATCTACCAGGGACTCGACGGCGAGCTGTGGATCGGCACCAACGAGGGCCTCCACCGCTGGCGGCCGGAGAGCGCGAGCTTCACCCGCTACCGACACGATCCGGCCGACCCGTACAGCCTGAGCCACGACCGGGTGATCAGCATCTACGAGGACCGCGGCGGGGTGCTCTGGGTGGGCACCTACGGCGGCCTCAGCAAGTGGAACGCGCTGACCGGCGACTTCCTGCACTACAAGCACACGGGCTCGGCCACCGACAAGCTGAGCAACAACTACGTGACCTCGTTCGCCGAGGACCCGGAGGGCCGGATCTGGGTCGGCACCCTCGGCGGCGGATTGAACCTCCTCGACCGGGCGACGGACAGGTTCCGCCACTTCCGGCACGACCCGCGAGACCGGCGCAGCCTCTCCGACGATCGCGTGGTCTCGCTCCTGGTCGACCGCTTCGGCGAGCTCTGGGTCGGCACCCTGGGCCGCGGCCTCAATCACTTCCGGCCGCAGCACGGCGGCTTCGTCCGTTACGTGCACGATCCGGAGGACCCGGCCAGCCTGAGCTGGAACGGGGTCACGGCGCTGGTCGAGGACCGCCACGGCGATCTCTGGATCGGCACCTATCGCGGCGGGCTGAATCGATTCGACCGCGAGAGCGGCACCTTCACGCGATTCCGTCACGATCCGACGGACCCGACGAGCTTGTCCGGCGATCGCGTCCTCTCGCTGCTGGAAGACTCGCAGGGCGTCCTGTGGGCGGGCACCCTCGGCGGCGGCCTCAACCGTTTCGATCCCGAGAAGGGGACCTTCGAGCGCTTTCTCCACGACCCCACGGATACGCGCAGCCTGTCGAGCAACCAGGTCTTCGCGATCCTGGAGGGTCCGCGCGGAGACCTCTGGATCGGGACCGACGGCGGCCTCAACCGCTGGAGCGCGCGCCGCCGGGCGGCGGGCGAACCGGTCTTCGAGCGCTACGGCAAGCGGGCCGGCCTGCCGAGCGAGGTCGTCTACTACATCCTGGCCGACGAAGAGGGAATGCTCTGGATGAGCACCACGGCGGGCATCTCGAGGCTGGACCCGCGGACCGGGAGCTTCAAGACCTTCGACACGAGCCACGGCCTGCAGAGCCGCGAGTTCAACTTCGCGGCCGGTTTCCGCGCCCGCGACGGCCAGGTCTTCCTCGGCGGCGTGAACGGCTTCAACGCTTTCTATCCGGACCGGATCCGGGAGAACACCCACGCGCCGCCGGTGGTGATCACCCGGTTCCTCAAGCTCAACCGGCCCTTCGACCCCGGGCGTCCGCCCTCGGAGGTGGAGGAGATCGAGCTCGGTTTTCGCGACTACGTGATCGCGTTCGAGTTCGCGGCGCTCGACTACACGGCGCCCGAGAAGAACCGCTACATGCACAAGCTCGAGGGCTTCGATCCCGACTGGGTGGACGACGGCGGCCTGCGGCGCGCGACCTACACCAACCTGGCGCCGGGCAACTACGTCTTCCGGGTGAAGGCCGCGAACAACGACGGGGTCTGGAACGAGGAGGGCGTGGCCGTGCGGATCCGGGCGCTGCCGCCGCCGTGGCGGACCTGGTGGGCCTACGCCTTCTACGCCCTGGCCGCGGGGGCGGCGCTCCTCGCCTACGCGCGCCTGCAGATCCGCAAGCACCAGCGCGCCGCGGAGCTCGCCCGCACCAACGCGATCCTCAAGCAGGAGGTCCAGCAGCGGCGGGCCAAGGAGCGCGCCCTGAAGCGCGAGAAGGAGAAGGCGCAGCGCTACCTGGACGTGGCCGAGGTGATCATGCTGGTGCTCGACCCGAAGGGCCGGGTGGCGCTGATCAACCAGAAGGGCTGCCGGGTGCTGGGTCTGCCCGAGCACGAGATCGTCGGCCGGAGCTGGGTCGACCGCTTCGTCTCCGAAGACCAGCGCGACGAAGTCCGCAGCCGCCTGAGCCGCAAGCCGGTGCCGGACTACCTCGAGTACTCGATCCGCACCGGCTCCGGCGAAGAGCGGATCATCGCCTGGCACTCCACCTCGCTGCCGGTCAAGGACGGCCGGCCCGCCGGCATGCTGAGCTCCGGCGCCGACCTCACCCAGGTGCGCCGGCTCACCTTCGAGAAGGAGGTCGCCGAGAGCGCCAGCCGGGCGAAGTCGCAGTTCCTCGCCAACATGAGCCACGAGATCCGGACGCCGATGAACGGCATCCTCGGCATGGTCGAGCTGCTGCTCGACACCGATCTGAGCGAGCGGCAGAAGCGTTTCGCGGACACCGCTCTGCGCTCGGCGCAGAGCCTGCTCGAGATCCTCAACAACATGCTCGACTTCTCCAAGATCGAGGCGGGCAAGCTGGAGCTGGAGAGCTTCGAGTTCGACCTCTGCGAGGTGGCCGAAGAGGTGGCCTGCCTGTTCGCGGAGAGCGCCCATCAGCGGCGCCTCGAATTCCTGCTGCGCCTCACCGAGGGGCTGCCGACGAAGGTCGCCGGCGACCCGACGCGCCTGCGGCAGGTGCTTTCGAACCTGATCGGCAACGCCGTGAAGTTCACCGAGGCGGGGGAGGTCGAGGTCGCGCTCACGTGCGCGAGCCGATCCGCGGAGGCGGCGGTGGTCGAGGTCGTGGTCCGCGACACCGGAATCGGCCTGCACGAGGCGGTGCGCGAGGCCATCTTCGAGCCCTTCCAGCAGGCCGACGGCTCGACCACCCGCAAGTACGGCGGCACGGGCCTGGGTCTCGCCATCTCGCGCGAGATCGTGCAGGCGATGGGCGGCGAGCTCACGGTGGAGAGCGAGCTGGGCGTGGGCTCGGTCTTCCGCTTCACGGTGCCGCTGGAGCTGCGCTCCTCCGGTCCGGAGGCCGCCCCGCGCCCGCTCCCCGCGGCCGCCCGCGTCCTGGCCGTGGACGACAACGCGGCCTCGCTCGAGATCCTGAGCGAGCGGCTCGCCGCCCTGGGGCTCTCGACCGAGGGCACCCAGGATCCGACGGAGGCGATCTCGCTGCTGCGCGCGGCCGCCGAGCGGGGCGAGCCCTACGCCGCGGCGATCTTCGACCTGGAGATGCCGGAGCTCGGCGGGTTGGACCTGGCGCGGGCGGCGGTCGCCGAGGGTCTCGCCGACCTCAAGGTCGCGCTGCTGGTCGCGGGTCCGGTGCCTCCGGACGCGGAGCTGCGGGCGGCCGGCGTCGACGCCACGATCGCCAAGCCGGTGCGCCGCGCCGAGCTCGCCGGCTGGATGGCGTCCGCCCTGGGAGTGGGGACGCAGAGCGAGATCCCGCGGCCGGCCGCCGAGTCCGGCCAGAGCGCGCCGACGACCGCGCGGATCCTGCTGGCGGAGGACAACCGGGTCAACCAGGAGGTCGTGCGCAGCATGCTGCACGGCGTCGGGGCGCGGGTGGACGTCGTGGAGAACGGCCGCGAGGCGGTCGACGCGGTGGCGCGGAACGACTACGACCTGGTGCTGATGGACTGCCAGATGCCGGCGATGGACGGCTACGCCGCGACCCGCGCGATCCGGGCGCGCGAGCGGGAGCTGGCGGCGAGCGCGGCCGGCAACGGCGCGGCGGCGGTGCCGATCCCGATCCTGGCGATGACCGCCAACGCCCTGCCCGGGGACCGGGAGAGGTGCCTCGCGGAGGGGATGGACGAATACCTCGGCAAGCCCTTTTCCCAGAGCGACCTGCTCGCCCTGCTGGGCCGATTCCTCGGCGAGCGGCTGATCGTCGACCGGAGCGGAGACGAGGTCCGGTCGGCCGAGGCGCGGCGCCTCCGGCGCAAGAGGCGCAACGGCGCCGAGATCCCGGGCCAGTCGCCGCTCGACGCCGGCGCCCTCGAGCGCATCCGCCATCTCGAGAGGCGGGGCTCCGCCGGCCTGTTGGCCCGCATCGTCGAGGCCTACAGCGAGTCCGCGCCCGGCCTGGTCGCGGCGCTGCGGGAGGCGGCGGAGAGCGCCGACGCCGAAGCCCTGCAGAGCTCGGCGCACAGCCTGAAGTCGATCAGCGCCAACCTGGGGGCGAGCAAGCTGGCCTCGCTCTGCGCCGGGATCGAGGCGCTGGCCCGCAATCGCGCGGCCGGGGACGCGGCCGAGGTCATCCCGGCGGTGGAAGCGGAGCTGGCGCTGGTCGAGACGGCGCTGGCCGAAGAATGTCGAAGGGAAGCCTGCTGATGAACACTCAAGCAAGAAGGACCAAGCCGCTCGTCCTGGTGGTGGACGACGAGGACGTCATGCGTCTGCTGGCGCGCGAATCGCTCGAGCAGGCGGGCTTTGCGGTGGAGGAGGCGGCCAACGGCGCCGACGCCGTGGAGGCCTTCCAGGACCTGCAGCCCGACATCGTGCTCCTGGACGTCAAGATGCCGGTGCTCGACGGCTTCGGCGCCTGCGCCAGGCTGCGCGAGACCGCCGCCGGTCAGCACACGCCGATCCTGGTGATGACCGGCCTGGACGACGTCGACTCGATCGAGCGCGCCTACCAGGCGGGAGCCACCGACTTCGTCAACAAGCCGATCAACTGGGTGATCCTCGGCCATCGGGTGGAGTACATGCTGCGCGCGGGGCGCTCGGCGCAGGCCCTGCGCGAGAGCCGGGCGCGGCTCGCCAACGCCCAGCGCATCGCCCACCTCGGATACTGGGAGTGGGAGATCGACGCGAACGTGCTCACCTGCTCGGAAGAGATGCGCCGCATCCTGGGCGACGCGAGCGACGAGGCGGAACGGAGCTTCGAGAGCTTCCTCCAGCGCGTCCACGAGGAGGACAAGGCCGAGGTGCTCGATCATCTGGAGAGCGTCCTCGACCACGGCGAGCGCCGGGAGGTCTCCTACCGGGTGGTGCGGCCGGACGGCGACGAGCGTCACATCCAGCAGCTCGCCGAAGTCGACCGCGACGAGGCGGGCCTCATCCTGCGGGTCACCGGCACGGTGCAGGACATCACCGAACAGAAGAACGCGGAGGACAAGATCCGCTTCCTCGCCTACTTCGACGGCCTCACCGGCCTGCCGAACCGCCGCGCCTTCAACGAGCGCGTGGGGCTGGCGCTGGCCGCGGCGGAGCGGCGCGAGGGGGTGGCGGCGATCCTCTTCCTCGATCTGGATCGCTTCAAGCGAATCAACGACAGCCTGGGCCTCACGGCCGGCGACGAGCTGCTGCAGCTCGCGGCCGACCGCCTGGTGCGCTGCGTGCGGATGACCGACTTCGTCGGCCGCCCGCTGCCCGGCGAGACGGGGCCCGTGGTGGCGCGCTTCGGAGGCGACGAGTTCGTCGTGCTGCTGGCCGAGATCTCGCGGATCCAGGACGCGGTGCGGGTGGCGCGGCGGCTGACCGAAGTGCTCTCCGAGCCCTTCAACGTGGGCGGCCACCAGGTCTTCATCACCACCAGCATCGGCATCTCGATCTTCCCCCACGACGGCCACGAGGTGGAGGCGGTCGTCAAGAACGCCGAATCGGCGATGCACTGCGCGAAGAGCGCCGGCGGCAACAAGAGCAAGTACTACGACGAGTCGATGAACGCCCAGGCCTTCGACCGGCTGGTGCTGGAGAGCCACCTGGGAGCGGCGCTCGAGCGCCGGGAGCTGGTCCTCTACTACCAGCCGCAGGTGGACGTCGAGAGCGGCGCGGTCGTCGGCGCCGAGGCCCTCATCCGCTGGCTCCATCCCGAGCGCGGCCTCGTCTCGCCGGTGGACTTCATCCCGCTGGCGGAGGAGTCCGGCCTGATCGTGCCGATCGGCGAATGGGTGCTGCGAACCGCCTGCGCCCAGGCCCGCCGCTGGCAGGACAGCGGCCACGACTCGCTGCGGATCGCGGTCAACCTCTCGGGACGTCAGTTCGAGCAGCCCGACTTCGCGAACACGATCGCCGGGATCCTGGAGAAGGCCGAGCTCGATCCGCGCTGGCTGGAGCTGGAGCTGACCGAGAGCATCCTGATGGAGGACGGGCAGAGGACGAGCGCCGCCCTGAACGAGCTGAAGGCGATGGGCCTGCGGCTCTCGGTGGACGATTTCGGCGTCGGCTACTCGTCGCTCAACTACCTGATGCGCTTCCCGCTCGACACGCTCAAGATCGACCGCTCGTTCCTCGCCGGCATCCCGCAGGACACCGAGCACGTCGCCATCACCCGCGCGATCCTGGCCATGGCGCGGAGCCTCGGTCTGAAGGTCGTGGCCGAGGGGGTGGAGACGGAGGAGCAGCTCCACTACCTACGCGAGGAGGGGTGCGACGAGTTCCAGGGCTTTCTCGTCTGCCGTCCGGTGCCGGCCGAGGACTTCGGCCGCTTTCTCGAAGAGGCCCGCGAGCGCCGCGCCTCGGTCGCCTAGGGATTCGCGCCTACCGTCGAAGAGACGGCTTCGACACCTCCGGCGCTGCGGGTCCCGCGGCGGCCCTCCCGGGAGCCGGCGCGAGCTGGTCGGACTTTGGCGGGGGCTCGCGCCTGCGCTCCGCGTCCGCGTCGGCCGGCGGTGGCCGTCGGAGGATCGTGTGAGCGCTGGCGGAGAGCCCCCCGGAGCGGGCCTCCGCGGGCCCCGGAGCGCCTCGGTTCACGGCGGGCGTGGGCGGCTTGGTTGGCGGAAGAGGGGGCCACGGTGCCGCTTGCCGGCGTGCGTGGATCGGGGCGGGGGATCAGCCGAGGCGGGCGATCGGCGGCCTCGCCAGGTGATGCCCGGCGGCGTCCTGGTAGGCCCTGGCGACGGCGAGCAGCTCCGCCTCGCCGAATAGGCGGCCGGTGAAGGTGATGCTGGTCGGGGTGCCGTCCGCGCGGAAGCCGTTGGGGAGGGTGACCGCGGGATGGCCCGTGAGGTTCGTGAGCAGCAGGTGGTCGCCGCCGTAGGTCGGAGCCACGTAGACGTCGACGCCGGCCATCAGTCTTTCCATCTCGCGGATCAGGAGCGTGCGCACCCGGTTGGCCTGGATGTACTCGACCGCCGGAATCGTGCGGGCCTGGCGGAAGACGTTGGGCCAGGCCTGCTCGACCTGGCGC
>JBFJMD010000041.1:0-10916 GCA_041634115.1 Thermoanaerobaculia bacterium
AAGATCACCGTCGGGTCCGCGTAGAGCGCGATTCCGCGCTGCAGCCGATTGGCGTAGACGCCGGCGATCGTCGGCCGCTCCTCGTCGAGCCGCGCCTCCTTCTCGACGATCGAGGCGAGGATCACGACGTCGCGCACGCTCGTCTCCGCGTCGGGATCGAGGAGCGGCGCCACCTCCCGCTCCCAGCGGCGGCGAAACTCGGCCACCAGGGTGGAGACGATCTCCGCCGCGGAAGTGCCGCGCGCGAACGCGTAGGTGTCCGGAAAGAGGTAGCCTTCGAGGTCCTCCGCCTCGGGGTCGAGGTCGGCGATGCGGCCGGGCGAGGACATCTCGGCGACCAGCTCGTCGCGGACCCCGAAGCCCGCCTCGGCGAGCCGCTCCGCGGTCTCCTCGAGGGTCAGGCCTTCGGGGAGGGTGACCGGATGGGCCACCACCTCGCCCCGCACCAGCTTGTCGAGGACCTCGGGGATGGTCGCCGGCCGCGTGAACGCGTACTCGCCGGCCTTGAGCGCCGGCCGCTCCAGGGCCCAGGCGTGGTAGGCGCGCGCCAGCAGCGCGCTGTCCACCACTCCCAGGCGCTCCAGCTCTTCGAGGATCGAGCCCGCGTCTCTGCCGCGGGGGATCTCCACCACCCGCGCGGCGCCCTGCCAGCCGCGGTACGGGCGGTACAGGGTGCGCCACGCCCAGGCGGCGGCGATCGCGGCGGCGGCCACGACCGCCAGCGCCACGATGCCCAGAGCGACGAGGGCCTTGCGCTTCACGCCCCCTCCTTGCGGCGGTCGAGGACCTCCTGGAGCAGGATCTGCGCGGCGACGGCGTCCACCCGGGAGGGCGAGCGGCGCGGATCGACGCCCGCTTCGCGCAGCCGCGCCTCCGCCTCGACGCTGGTGAGGCTCTCGTCGACGAGCTCGCAGGGCAGGCCGGTGGCGGCGGCGAGCTTGGCGGCGAAGCTGGCGGCGCGCTCGGCGGCGGCACCGCGACTGCCGTCCAGGTTGCGCGGCTCGCCGACGACCAGGAGCTCGACCCCCTCCGCTTCGACGAGGCGCCGCAGGTCGGCGAGGGCCGTGCGGTCGTCTTTTCGCTCCAGGGTCTCGAGCGGCAGCGCGAGGCTGCCCGAGGGGTCGGAGAGCGCGAGCCCGATCCGCTTCTCCCCGAAGTCGATGCCCAGCGCGCGCGCCATCTCGGACCCACTCTCCCCGCCGTGGGCGCCCGTGTCAACACCGGCGAACGAGGCGCCGCGGCCGCCGCCGCCGGCGGCCCGCGGGCCCCGGCGAGCGGCGCGCCCTGTGCTAGCATCGTCGGCCTGTCGGACGCGAGCGGACCGGCGCCCGGCACATCCAGATGCAAGAGATCGTGATCCTGAGCGGCGTGCGCACGCCCGTCGGCTCCTTCCAGGGGGTCTTCGCGGACATCGCGGCGCCGGCGCTCGGCGCGGCGGCGCTGCGCGCGGCCTCCGAGCGCGCGGGCGTCGAGCCGGAGGCGATCGAGCAGGTGTACATGGGCTCGGTGCTGACCGCCGGGGTCGGCCAGGCGCCGGCCCGCCAGGCGACGCTCGGGGCCGGCTGCCCGCCGGCGACCGGTGCGGTCACCGTCGGCAAGGTCTGCGGCTCGGCGATGCGGGCGGTGATGACGGCGGCCAACGACCTGCGCTGCGGCGACTTCGAGCTGGTGGCGGCGGGCGGCATGGAGAGCATGAGCCGCGCCCCCTACCTGGTGCCCGCGGCGCGGTCGGGACTGCGGCTCGGCCACGGTCAGGTCGTCGATTCGATGGTCCTCGACGGCCTGTGGGACCCCTACAACGACGTCCACATGGGCGGCTGCGCCGAGAGCTGCGCCCGCGAGTACCGCTTCGACCGGGAGCGCCAGGACGCCTTCGCCCTCGAGAGCTACCGCCGCGCCCGCGAAGCCACGGAGAGCGGACGCTTCGGGGCGGAGATCGTCCCCGTCGAGGTGCCGCGGCGGAAGGGAGATCCGGTCTCCGTCGATCGCGACGAAGAGCCCTTCCGGGTCGATCTCGAGAAGATGTCGGGCCTGCGCCCAGCCTTCGAGAAAGAGGGCACCGTCACCGCCGGCAACGCGAGCAAGATCAACGACGGCGCCGCGGCGCTGGTGCTGACGACCGCCGAGAACGCGCGACGGCTCGGTGCCGAGCCGCTCGCGCGCCTGGTGGCCCAGGCCTCCACCGCCCAGGAGCCCGAGCGCTTCACCACCGCGCCGGTCGGCGCCGTCCGCAAGGTGCTGGCCAGGGCGGGCCTGGAGGTCGGCGACATCGACCTGTGGGAGGTCAACGAGGCCTTCGCGGTCGTGGCGCTTGCGTTCCTGGAGGAGACGGGCGTGGACCCGGCGCGGCTGAACGTCAACGGCGGCGCGGTGGCGCTGGGCCACCCGATCGGCGCGTCGGGCGCCCGCATCCTGGTGACCCTGCTGCACGAGATGGCGCGGCGCGGCGCGCGCCGGGGCTGCGCGGCGATCTGCATCGGCGGCGGCGAGGCGACGGCGGTGGTCGTCGAGCGGGAGGGCGCGGCTTGACGGCCTCGCCGGCCGTGACCCTCCGGCGCCGCCGCGGCCCCCTCTCGACGGCGGTCCTTGCCCTCTCGCTCCTCGCCGCGCAGCCGATCGCCTCGCAGCCGCCGGAGCGCCCGATCGAGCCGGCCGGAGAGCAGGTCGGTCCGCTGTTCGAAGCGCGTCCGCGGAGCGCGACCGCCGGCAGCGAGCCGAGGCCCGCGGAGGCCGCGCCTGAGCTGCCGCCCGGCCCCGCCGAGGCGGCCGAGACCGGGCCGGAGGAGCCGGGGCCCGACCTGGAGCGAATCCGCTTCGAGGTCCCGTTCGCGTCGGAGAGCGGCGGCGGCGTCGCCCGCGGCTCGGCCGGGACCCTCGAGTACGAGCGGACCGACCTGGTCGTGGCCACCGGGGCGGTGGAGCTGCTCTACGGAGATCTGCGCTTCCAGGGGGACAAGGTCACGGTCGACCTCAAGACCAAGAAGGTCTTCGCCGAGGGCCAGGTGATCCTCGATCAGGGGCCGCGCCGGCTCACCGGCGAGACGCTCGACTTCGATCTCGAGACCAAGACCGGCAAGGTCACCGAGGGCAAGGCCTTCGTCGATCCCGACATCTACTTCACCGGCGCGGAGATCGAGAAGATCGGCGACGACGTCTACATGGTGAAGGACGGGATGATGACCTCGTGCACGGACGAGGTTCCGGACTGGAGCTTCCGCCTCGGCAAGGCGCGGGTCAATCTGGACGGCTTCGCCCGCATCAAGAGCACCCGGATGCGGGTCAAGAAGCTGCCGCTCTTCTACCTGCCCTACCTGCTCGTCCCGGCCAACCGCGACCGCCAGTCGGGGCTGCTCTTCCCCAATATCGGCTACTCGAGCGACCGCGGCTACCTGCTGGGCCTGGCCTACTACCAGACCTTCGGCGACAGCTACGACGCGACCCTCTTCGCCGACCTCTACGGCGAGGACTACCTGGGCGCCGGCGCCGAGTTCCGCTACGCGCCGTCCGTCGGCACCAACGGCATCTTCCAGGGCTACGCGATCGACGACCCGATCGAGGACACCTGGCGCTGGAAGGCCATCCTCGCGCACTCCAGCGACGATCTGCCCTGGGGTCTGCGGGGGATCGTGCAGGTGGTCAAGTTCTCCGACTTCAACTTCTTCCGCGACTTCGAGCGCGATTTCAACAACATCAGCATCCGGCGCCTGGATTCGACCGGCTTCGTCAGCGGCAACTGGGGATCGCACTCCTTCAACCTGCTGGTCCAGGAGAGCGAGACCTTCATCAACAGCCGGGTCACGGTCAAGCAGCAGCAGCTTCCCGAGGTCGAGTACCAGCTGCGCTCGACCCAGCTCGGCTCGCTGCCGCTCTATCTGGGGCTCTCGAGCGCGGCCCACTTCTTCCGCATCGACGCCACCGGCGGCGAGCCCACCTCCTACCAGCGCGCCGACGTGGCGCCCAGCCTGACGCTGCCGCTGAGCTACCTGCCCTGGCTCTCGGTCTCGGTGACCGGCGGAGGCCGCTCGACCTGGTACAGCGACAGCGTCGGCGCCGACGGCGAGTTCACCGGCGACGCCGTCACCCGCACCTTCCCGACCGCCTCGGCGCAGATGGTGGGGCCTGTCTTCTCGCGCATCTTCGAGGGCAAGGTCGGCCGCTTCGGCAAGTTCAAGCACATCATCGAGCCGCGCTGGAGCTACTCCTTCATCGGCGAGTCGGAGCAGCAGAGCGCGGTGCCGCTGTTCGACGAGATCGACATTCTGCGCAGCCAGAACTTCTTCGTCGTCGGCCTGGTCAACCGGCTGCTGGCGAAGCCGGCGGACCCCAAGTCGCTGGAAGGGGCGCGGGAGATCCTGTCGCTCGAGATCTCCCAGGCCTACAGCCTCGACGAGGACCAGCCGTTCCAGAGCTCGCGGGACGGGACCCGGACCACGACCGACAGCGCCATCGTGTCGCGGCTGCGGTTCAACCCGGGCGACCGGATCGGCCTGGAGGCGCGCGCCTCCTACAGCACGCTCTTCGGCGGCCTCGAGTCGACCTCGCTCTCCGGCGGCATGCAGATCGGCCGCCACCACGGCATCGGGCTGACCTGGTTCACCCGCTTCGACGCGGAGGAGAAGCGCACGACGACCCATCAGGCGCGCCTCGGCGTCGGCATCCAGCTCGTGCCCAACCGGCTTCGGGTCGACAGCTCGATCAACTACGACCTCGTCGAGGGCCTGCTGCAGCAGCACCGACACCTGTTCACCTACACTTCGCAGTGCTTCGGGCTCCTCTTCGAGTTGCGCGAGAACGAGACCCTGAGGCAGAATGTGCAGGAGTTTCGCTTCGCCATCTCACTCAAGAACATCGGCACCTTCCTCGACCTCAACTCGGGTAGCCGGACGGAGCTCTGAGCGCACGATGAGAGTCTTGATCACAGGAATCACCGGTTTCGCGGGGTCGCATCTCGCGGACTACCTGTTGCGAGAGCAGTCCGACGCGGAGGTCTTCGGCGTTCGCCGCTGGCGCAGCCGCACGGAGAACATCGCCCACATCGAGGGGAAGCTCGAGCTGCTGGAGGGCGACATGCGGGACCAGGCGTCGATGCTCGACGTGCTCGAGCGCGCCCGCCCCGATTTCATCTTCCACCTCGCCGCGCAGAGCTTCGTGCCGACGAGCTGGCGGGCGCCGGCGGAGACCCTGAGCACCAACGTGCTCGGTCAGACCCATCTGTTCGAGGCGGTGCGGGCGCTGAAGCTCGACTCGATGATCCAGATCGCCTGTTCGAGCGAGGAGTACGGCCTCGTGCATCCCGACGAGGTGCCGATCACCGAGGACAATCCCCTGCGTCCGCTCTCGCCCTACGCGGTGTCCAAGGTGGCCCAGGACCTGCTCGGATTCCAGTACTTCCGGAGCTACGGCATGAAGATCGTGCGGACCCGCGGCTTCAACCACACCGGCCCGCGGCGAGGCGAGGTGTTCGTGGTCTCCAACTTCGCGCGCCAGCTCGTGGCCATCGAGACCGGCGCCCAGGAGCCCAAGATCCGGGTCGGCAACCTCGACGCGGTGCGCGACTTCACCGACGTCCGGGACGTGGTGAGGGCCTACTGGCTGGCGCTCGAGAAGGGCCGCCCGGGCGAGGTCTACAACATCGCCAGCGGCAAGGGGCGGACGATTCGCGAGATCCTCGATCGGCTGATCGAGCTCTCCGGGGTCGAGCCCGAGATCGAGATCGATCCGACGCGCCTGCGCCCCTCGGACGTCGAGATCCTGATCGGCGACAGTTCGAAGTTCCGGGCCGACACCGGCTGGGAGACCCGTTACGATTTCGACCGCACGCTGGTCGACATGCTCGAGCACTGGCGCTCGGTCCTGGGTCGAGCGGCGGCCGCAGGCGTCCCCGATTGAGCCGGAGCACCGCATGCGGGTCCTGATCACCGGAATCGGCGGCTTCGTCGGGACGGCCCTCGCCCGGCGGCTCGCCGGGCGCGACCACGACATCCACGGCACCTTCATCCGCGACCGCCCCGAGGTTCCCGGCGCCACGCTGATCGAGGCGGACCTGCTGGATCCGCGGGCGCTGGAGCTCGCCGTGCGGTCGGCCGAGCCGCAGGTCGTCGTCCACCTCGCCGGGCTGACCCACGTCGGCGATTCGTGGACGCGGATGGCCGAGTACTACCGGGTGAACATCCGCGGCACTGAGAACCTGCTGCGCGCCGTCGGCGACGTGCGCCTGGTGATGGCCTCGAGCGCCGAGGTCTACGGCGCGGTGCCCGAGTCCGAGCAGCCGATCTCGGAAGCGCGAGAGCCGGCGCCGCGCAGCCCGTACGCCATGACCAAGGCCGCCGCGGAGCGCCTGGCGCTCATGCATCGGGCGACCGTGGCCCGGATGTTCAACCTGATCGGCGCCGGCCAGTCCAGCCGCTTCGCCCTGCCCGACTTCGCGGCCCAGCTCGCCGAGATCGCCGACGGCGGGGCGCCGCCGCTGCTGACCGTCGGCAACCTCTCGGCGCGGCGCGACTTCCTCCACGTCGAAGACGGCGCCGAAGGGCTCGCCGTCCTCGTCGAGCGGGGCGAGCCGGCCGGCATCTACAACCTCGGCAGCGGGCGGGCGAGGAGCATGGAAGAGGTGCTCGACCTGCTGGTCGAGATCTCCGGAGTCGCGGTCGAGCGCCGCGTCGATCCGGAGCGCTTCCGGCCGGTCGACCTCGAGCTGCTGCGGGCGGACGCCGCGCGGCTCGAGGCCCTCGGCTGGTCGCGACGCCGCTCGCTGCGCGAGGCGCTCGAAGACCTCTGGGCCGCCTCCCGAGCGGTGCGTCCGGCGCCGAGCGGCTGACCGGTCCGCGGGCTTCGCGGGCTCCCTCCGTGCCCCGGCCGCCGACCGTTTTCGTTCTCGGCCTGCTCGCGGGCGGCTGCGACGCCGGCTCGGCGCTGGGGCCCAGGCCGCTGGCGCGGCTCCTCGTGGCGCTCGCGGTCTGCGGCGTCCTGGCGGGGGTGGGCTTCCTGCTCCGCACCGTGGACCGCGGGGGGGCCGTCGCCGGGGCCGGGCTCGGCGCGGTCGTCTACCTCTTCGGCGGCTGGCGCGCGCTCCTGCTCCTCCTGGTCTTCTTCGCGCTCGGCAGCGCCGCCACCCGGGTGGGGTTCGCCCGCAAGAGCGCGGCCGGGGTGGCGGAGGCGCGGGGCGGACGGCGGGGGGCCGGGAGCGCGCTCGCCAACGGCGCGGTGCCGGCCGGCTGCGCCGTGCTGGCGGCCACCTCGGGCGAGCCGCGGATCTTCCTCGCGGCGCTCGCCGCCGCCCTCGCCGGCGCCGCCGCCGACACGGTCTCGAGCGAGATCGGCCAGGTCTGGGGCGGGCCGCCGCGCCTCGTGACCACCGGCAGGGTGGTGCCGGCCGGAACCGACGGCGCCATCTCGCTGGTCGGCACCGCGGCCGGCCTGGCGGCCGCCGCGGCGGTCGCCGCCCTCGCCCGCTGGCTGGACCTCCTGCCGGCGGGTGCGCTGGTGCCGATCGCCCTGGTCGGCCTGGCCGCCACCACGGCGGACAGCATTCTCGGGGCGACGCTCGAGCGCCGCGGCCTCCTCGGCAACGACGCGGTGAACTTCCTCGCCACCCTGACCGCCGCCCTCCTCGGCGCCGCGGTGGTAGCGTAGACGTCGCCACCGGCCGCCGGAGAGAGTCCCGGGCGGTGGCATCCTTGCCCCACCGGCGGCCGAAGAGTGTCCCAGGCGGATGGCCACCGGCCGCCGAAGAGAGTGCCGGGCGGTGGCGTCCCTGCCCCACCTGGAGGGTGGGGAAGGGACCGAGGGTTTGGGGGGGTGATCCAATAGATCTCCCGCCGTGGGCGGGGCGCCGAGGCAGGCCGACTTCCATCGCGCTCGGCACCGGGCCACGAAAGGGGGAGCCCCCCGAAGGGACCGAGGGTTTGGGGGGGTGATCCAATAGATCTCCCGCCGCGTCAGGATCTCTCTCTCCGTGACCGTCGAACACGACCACACCCCCGAGGCCATCGGTCGCCGGCTGGCCGGCGGCCCGAGCACCAGCTATCTCAGGGACTGGATCTACGGCGGCATCGACGGCGCCGTCACCACCTTCGCGGTGGTCTCCGGCGTCGTCGGGGCCAAGCTCTCGACGACGGTCATCATCGTGCTCGGAGTGGCCAACCTGATCGCCGACGGCTTCTCGATGGCGGCGGCCAACTACTCGGGCACCCGCGCCGAGCTCGACCATCACGACCACCTGCGCGGCGTCGAGCAGCGCCACATCGAGGAGGTGCCGGACGGGGAGCGCGAAGAGGTGCGGCAGATCTTCGCCCGCAAGGGGTTCCGCGGCTCGACGCTCGCGCGCATCGTCGAGGTGATCAGCTCGGACCGCGAGCGCTGGATCCGCACCATGCTGACCGAGGAGTACGGGCTGCCGCTCGAGATCCGCTCCCCGATCCTGGCCGCCGCCAGCACCTTTTCGGCCTTTCTCGTGTGCGGCGCGGTGCCGCTCGTGCCCTGGGTGCTCGGCGTGCCGCACGCGCTCACCTGGTCGGCGGCGGCCACCGGCCTCGCCTTCTTCGCCGTGGGCTGCGCGCGCAGCCGCTGGTCGCCGTACCCCTGGTGGAAGACGGGGCTCGGCACCCTCGCGGTGGGCTCGGTGGCGGCGGCGCTCGCCTATCTCGTGGGCTTTCTCCTGCGAGCGCTGGTGGAGGGCGGATGAGCCCGAAGCCCCCGGAGCCCGAGCCGCTCGAGGCCGCGGGGCCGGCGGCGGAGCTGCCCTCGCGGGGCCTGTTGAGCTTCTACGACCGGCTGCGTGCGCGGGTCGAGGCGGCGGTCGCCGGCGGCCGCGCGAGCGGCGCGGCGGCGGAGGCGCTGCTGCTGGTGCCCGACGTCTTCGTCTTCCTGACCCGGCTGGCGCTCGACCGCGACGTGCCGGCGTCCAGCCGCCGGCTGATCGGCGGCGCCCTCGTCTACTTCGTGGTTCCCTTCGACCTGCTGCCCGAGGCGGTCCTGGGCGCCGGCGGCTACCTCGACGACCTGGTGCTGGCCTGCGCCGTCCTGGCGGCGGCGTTCGGGGACGACCTGGCGCCCTGGGCCGAGAAGCACTGGAGCGGCTCGCGGCGCCTGCGCGAAGTGCTCGCCGACGTCTCCCGCGGCGCCGACTCGCTGCTGGGGGAAGGCCTCTACCGGCGGCTCCGGGGCCTCCTGGCCCGGCGGGGCATCCGGATCTGACGTCGAGCCCGGCCGAAGCGGAGCCCGGCCGTTTTCTTCGCTCCGGGCCGCGAGTTACCGTCGGCGGGCCTGGAGCTCCGCGAAGAGCTCCGCGACGGCCTCGATCTCCTCGCCGGGGAAGTTCTGCGGGTTCTCCCAGAACTCGTCGAGGCCGCCGGCGCCCCAGCGCTGGTAGGCGTGGACCTTGAGCATGAGCTGCAGCTTGTCGCAGGCCTTGACCAGCTTCGCCTCCAGGGTCTCGCCCGCCTGGTACTCCTCGAAGAGCCGTCCCGCCCGATCGCCGAGCGGCGCCAGCAGCTCCGCGATCGCGCTGCGCTCGGCGCTGGGCTTCGCCCCCTCGGGCAGGTAGCGCGAGGAGGTCCGCGGCAGGTCGCCGAGGCGCAGCTCGGCGAGGTCGTGCACCAGGGCGAGCTCGAGGGCGCGGCGGACGTCGAGCCCCGGCACCCGGTCGGCGAGCGCCCAGACCAGGAAGAGCACCTGCCAGCTGTGCTCGGTGACGCTCTCCGGGTCGGCGACGCCGCGCAGCAGGTAGCCCATGCGCGGCACCCGGTCGAGGGCCTGGAGCTCGAGCAGCGCGTCGACGAGGTGGTCGTGGGTCTTCATGACGATCGGTCCGCGCGGCCCGAGCGGCTCGAGCCGGACGCGGCGCCGGCGAGCGCCGCGACGGTCTCGGCGAAGGCCGCCATCGCGTCCTCGAGCTGCCGGTCGCTCAGGTAGGGGGCGGGCCCCAGGCGCAGGACCTCGCCGCGGAAATCGGTGGAGACGCCGCGGGCGCCGAGGCCGGCCGAGATCTCGCCCGCCCGCGGCGAAGAGAGCGCCAGGAAGCCCCCCAGCCGCTCGAGCGGCACCGAGCGGTCGCGGGTGACGAGCGCGGGATCGAGGTCGAGCGCGTCGAAGCGGTCGGCGAGGAGCCCCACCTGGTGCCGGCTGACCTCGCGCAACAGCTCCGGCGCCAGCCCCTGCTCGCGAAAGAACGCGAAGACCTCCGCGGCCCGGTAATGGGCGGTCGGGTCGTAGGTCGCCCCGGCGAAGCGGTCGTGGCCGGCGCTGTAGGCGACCCGCCCGGGGAGGCGCTCCCGGGTGAGCTCGCCGAACTCCGCGAACCAGCCGGTGGCCGCCGGCCGCAGCGCGCAGTCGGGCGGGAAGCGCAGGAAGGCGTTGCCCTCCCCGAGCTGGCAGTACTTGTAGCCGGCGGAGACGACGTAGGCGTCCTCGAGCCCGGCGCGGCGCAGCGAGAAGGGCACCGCGTCGAGCTGGTGGTAGACGTCGAGCACCAGCGGCGCGCCATGGCGGCGGCAGGCGGCGGCCGCCGGGGCGAGGTCGCCGGCGATGTGGGCGCTGGAGAAGAAGACGGTCGAGGTGAAGGCGGCGATCGTGCGGCCGTCCACCGCCGCGCCGAGCCGCCCGCCCACCGACTCGGCCGGCAGCGCCGGCACCCGCACGACCTCCACCCCCTCTTCCTCCAGCCGCGCGAGCTGGCGCGCCAGCGAGTAGAACTCCTGGTCGGTAGTGACGATCCGGCGGCGCTCGCGCCAGGGCAGGGCGGACAGCAGGCGCACCAGCAGGTCGTGGGTGCTCTCGGCCAGCGAGTAGAGCCCGGCCGGGTCGTCGAGCAGCCGCCGGTAGCCCTCGCGCACCCGCTCGGCGCGCTCGAACGCCCGCTCCCACTTGCCGTCGAGGTGCTCGGCGGCGTCGAGCCAGGCGCGCTGCTGCCCCTCGAA
>JBFJMD010000042.1:0-10913 GCA_041634115.1 Thermoanaerobaculia bacterium
CCGGACCCGTGCCGGGCGTCCTGATCGGATGCGCCCCCCACGGCTGGGGGCGCTATCGCCCGCGCGCCCTCCGCCAGGGCGGGCGGAGGCCGCCCCCGGCGCGGTCGCCGCGGCCCACGATTACCGCCCCGACCGCCAGCGCGACCAGGACGGTGGCGAGCGCGACCCGCAGGTCGAGCGGCTCGCCGGCTAGCGCCCAGCCGAGGAGCACCGCGACCACCGGGTTGACGAACGCGTAGGTCGAGACCCGCGCCGGGCTGGCGACGCGCAGCAGCCAGACGTAGGCGCTGTAGGCGACGAGCGAGCCGAAGACGATCAGGTAGGCGAGGCTCGCGAGCGAGCGGGCGGAGGCGCCGGCCAGGGACAGCTCGCCCAGCTCGCCGCTCGCGGCGCCGAGGACCAGCAGCGCCGCGCCGCCGGCGAGCATCTGCATCGCCGTCCCCTGGCCGTGCGACTTCGGCGCCGGCAGGTGGCGGGACAGGAGCGAGCCCGCGGCCCAGGAGGCCGAGGCCCCGAGCAGGACGAGGGCCGGGCCCCAGGGGACGCCGCCGCCGGCGATCCCCCGGCCGGGCTCCACCAGCACGGCCACTCCCGCGAAGCCGACCACGAGGCCGACCAGGGTGAGCCGCGCGGGCCGCTCGCCGCCGGGACGGGCGGCGTCGAAGAGCACCATCCAGAGCGGCACGGTGGCGACGATCAGGGCCGTCAGGTCCGACGCCACGAACTGCTCGGCCCAGACGACGCCGCCGTTGCCGCCGCAGAGCATGAGGCCGCCGGTCACCGCCGCCGCCGCCCAGTGCCGCCGCTCGGGCGGACCGGCCCGCCGCCGCCTGACGGCGTACAGCAGCCCGCCGGCGACGAGAAACCGGGCGCTCGCCATCAGGAAAGGCGGCAGGGTCTCCACCGCGAAGCGGATGGCGAGGTAGGTCGAGCCCCAGATCACGTAGACGGCCAGAAAGGCCGCCACGATCAGCGCGGTTCGCGGGGCCGGCGCCCCCGCCTCGTCCATGCGTTCAGTCTCCCCGCTGTCGCCGTCCAACGCCACCCGAATCCTGCTCCCGAAGACCGAGGACAGGATACTCGCTTCGAGCCGCCGGAGGCATGTCGTTCCACCCGGTGCCGATTCGCGACTCCGGAGGGCGGCGCGTCTGCGGGCGGGCCCCCTCCGGGAGCGACCTGAGCACGGCCAGACCTGGCTGCGGGAGCCGACCACGGCCAGCGTCACCGCGCGCACCGGGAGCGAATGAGGGGGCCCGCCCGGAGACGGACCGCCCGGCCCTCAGGCTATTTGCAGGCCCCGGCGGGGAGCCGATAGAATGCGCCGACGGTCGCCAGAGCGGGCGGACCGCTCGCAAGACCTCTCCATACCCGGTATCACCGCCGACATGCCCCAGGAATCACCCGAGGTGCGAATCCGCCCTCTCGACGAGCTCGACCTCGGCGACATCACGGCGATCGACGAGAAGATCGCAGGCCGGTACCGGCCGGAGACCTGGGAGCGGCGCGTGGGATACTACCTGCGGCGCGACCCCGACGCCTCGCTGGTGGCGGAGACCGGGGGCCGGGTCGTCGGGTTCATGATGGGCGAGGTCCGGTCCGGCGACTTCGGGCTCGAGGAGCCCACCGGCTGGATCGAGTTCCTGGGGGTCGACCCCGACTTCCGCGGCCAGGCCGCCGGCCGCCGTCTGGCCGAGGGCATGATCGAGTACTTCCGGACCCGCGGCGCCAAGACCGTGCGCACCCTGGTCGACGAGGACATGCAGGAGATCGAGAAGTTCTTCCTCGCCCTGGGATTCGAGCCGGCGACGCTCAAGCCCCTGATCAAGAAGCTCTGATTGAAAGTGAAAAGACGATGAGCACCACCAAGACGCACCTGCCGAAGCGCTTCCACGACGCCGTCGTGAAGTGGCGCGAGACCTTCCTGCCGGACTACGACTTCCTGCTGGACAACTGGGACAAGTACTTCCCGAAGGACCGCAAGTTCGAGCTCTGCGCCTACCGCGAGATGGGGATGTGCGGCGAGATCGAGTGCGGCGAGGCCAAGGGCAAGCCCAAGTTCACCCGCGCCTGCGAGATGGCGACGGAGCAGAGCGGCCACCTGCTGGGGGCGATCCGCGCCCAGGCCTCGACCGAGTTCGGCTCGATCCAGCAGCACCAGCTCACCCTGGCGCGGGCCCAGGACGAAGAGGAGCAGTTCTGGATCCTGCGGATGATGGCCGAGGAGCTGCGCCACGGCTACCAGATGCTCCACCTGCTGCTCGAGGACGATTGGACCGCGGTCTCCGACACCCCGGGCGACCAGCAGGTCGAGGAGATCCTGTCGATGCGCACCGGGTCGCACATCCTCGGCGCCTTCAACATCGACTTCGACTCCTTCGTCGACAACGCCACCTTCTGCGCCCTGATCGACCGGGTCGGCAAGTACCAGCTCGAGATGCAGAAGGTGAGCGCCTACAAGCCGATGGCCGAGAGCATGCCGCAGATGCTGCGCGAGGAGGCCTTCCACCTGGCCGCCGGAGTGGTGCCGCTCCGGCGCTGGATGGAGAAGGCGGCGCGCGGCTCGATCTGCGTCACGACCGAGGACGTCCAGAAGGCGATCAACAAGTGGCTGCCGCGCGGCCTGGAGATGTTCGGCGACGAGCGCGGCGGCGGCACCAACGTCCGCTACGGGCTGAAGCCGATGAAGAACGCCGAGGCCCAGTCCCGCTACTACGAGGAGGTGGCCAAGCTGGTGCGCGACCTCAACATGCGGTTCGTGCGCGCGCGGCTGCCCGAAGCCTCGCTGGCCCGGGCCGAGGAGGTGCTCGACCGGATCCTGGCCGAGCGCGTCGCGGTCGAGGGCATCGCCTGGGAGGACCTGATCCACCTGCCGCACCAGGAGTTCTTCCGGCGGCGCGGCGTGCCGGCCTTCCGGCTCGTCGGCTGGGAGGGCGAGACGCTGCCCGACGTCGAGGCCTACAAGGCGCATCTCGTCGGCCACCTGCCGGACTCCTACCGGGCGAGCCGCGACTTCCAGGAGTACCTCGGCCAGCTCGAGCGGGTCCACGGCGGCGAGATCACGCTCGAGGAGGCGGTCCGCGCCATGCCGGAGCTGCGCCGCGTCGGCGGCGTCTGCCCCTGCTCGAAGTCGGTGCGCTGGGTCGCCGGCGACCCCCGGCCGGTCCCGTCGCCGAGCGCCCCGAACCCGACCTCTTGAGCCTCTTCAGCCGGCTGATCGTCACGACGCTGCCGCTGGTGCCGCGGTTCCTGGTGGGCCGCGTCGCCAAGCGCTACGTCGCCGGCGAGAGCCGCGATCAGGCGCTCGCCACCGTCGAGAGCCTGAACGCGAGCGGCGCGATGGCGACGCTCGACCTGCTCGGCGAGGAGGTGGTGGAGCGCGAGCGCGCCGCCGCCGCGGTCCACGAGTACATCCGGCTGTTCGAGGAGATCGAGCGCCGCGGCCTCGACGCCAACGTCTCCATCAAGCTCACCATGCTGGGCCTGAAGATCGACACCGGCTTCTGCCGCGAGAACGTGGAGCGGATCGCCGAGGCGGCGGCCCGCTTCGGCAACTTCGTCCGCATCGACATGGAGGACCGCACCTGCACGGAGGCGACCCTCGAGATCTACCGGTCGCTGCAGCCGCGGCTGGGCAATCTCGGCGTCGTGCTCCAGGCCTACATGCGCCGCACGCTCGCCGACCTCGACTCGCTGCCGGTCGAGGGCGGCAACGTGCGGCTCTGCAAGGGGATCTACATCGAGCCCCGCACGGTCGCCTGGAAGGGCTACGAGACGGTGCGGCGCAACTTCGTCCAGGCGCTCGAGAAGAGCTTCGCCCGCGGCCTCTACGTCGGCATCGCGACCCACGACGAGTACCTGGTCTGCGCCGCCGTGGCGCTCGTCGACCGGCTGGGCATCGCCCGCGACCGCTACGAGTTCCAGATGCTGCTCGGCGTCGACCACGAGCTGCGCCGGATCCTCCTCGACGGCGGCCACCGGCTGCGGGTCTACGTCCCCTACGGCCGCGACTGGTACCCGTATTCGATCCGCCGCCTGCGGGAGAACCCGGAGGTGGCGCGCCACGTCGCGCGGGCCTTCTTCGGCCTGCGCTAACCGAGGCCGCCCGCGATGCCCCGGAGCTCGCTTCGGATCCTGCTGATCCAGGTGCGAAGCCACGACGGCGCCCGGCTCCACGAGCAGCGCTGCTTCCGCTCGGCTCTCGGCCTCGCCGGCGAGGGGCTCGAGTGCGTCGACGTCGCCCTCGGCGAGCGGCTCACCCGGGCGCGGCTCGACGCCGCCCACGCCGTCCTGGTCGGCGGCGCCGGCGACCACACGGCGACCCGCGACTACCCCTTCTCGGCCGAGCTCGAGGATGTCCTGCTGGGGCTGATCGACGCCGGGCGCCCGATCCTCGGCTCCTGCTACGGCCACCATCTCCTGGCCAAGCTGATGGGCGCGGCCGTGGTGACCGACCGGGAGGGCGAGGAGATCGGCACCTACCGGGTCGAGCTCACCCCCGAGGGCCGCTCCGACGAGCTCTTCCGCGGCGTGCCGGAGGCCTTCGACACCCAGCTCGGCCACAGCGACCGGGTCGTCGCTCTGCCGCCGGCGGTGCGGGAGCTGGCCTTCTCGGAGAGCTGCGGGGTGCAGGCGCTGCGGCTGGACGGCCGCCCGGTCTGGGGCACCCAGTTCCACCCCGAGATGGACGAGGCCGACCTGCGGGAGCGGCTGCTCATGTACCGGCAGACCTACCTGCGCGGCGGCGACGGGGCCGGAGCGCTGGACCGGCGCCTGCGGCCGTCGCCCCACGCCCGGCGGCTGCTCGACAACTTCCTCGAGGTCGTCGCCGGGCTCAGGCCCGGCTCGGCTCGCTGATCGAGCGCACGAGGGCCTCCAGGCGCTCCCTGCGCGCCGCCAGGTCCTCGCGCTCGGCGGCCGAGGTGCGGCCGGCGAGGATGCGCTCGATCGCCGCCAGCGCCCGTTCGGCGTGCTCGGTCGCGGCGGCGGGCGCCCCGCGGGCGTCGGCGGCCGCGGCCGAGCGTTCCAGGAGCGGCAGCGCCGGCGCCCACTCCGCCGCCGCCAGGTAGTGATGGGCGAGCCGCTCGGCGACGCCCTCCGGGTCGCCGTCGCGCGCCGCGCGCAGGGCCTCCGCCACGGCCCGGTGCATGACCTGCCGCCGCAGCGGATTGACCTCGGAGAGGACCGCCCGCCGGATCGCCTCGTGGGCGAACTCGAACGCGCCGCGCCGCGCCCCGCGCGCCCAGAGCACGATGTCGCGCTCGCGCCGGGTGTCCGACCACGAGGTGGGCGCCTGCCGGATCAGCCATTTCTCGAGCATGAGCTGGATGCAGATCTCGACGACCGCGAGGTGCTCGCCGTCGGCCGCCTGCACGATCTCCGCGTCGAACGTCTGGCCGTGGACCGCGGCGATCGAGAGCAGGCGGCGCGCCGAGGTCGGCAGCCGGCGGACCCGCCGCAGGATGAGCTCGTCGAGGGACTCCGGCACCTCGATCGCGCCCAGGTCGCCCTTGAGCGACCAGCGGCCCGCCCCCCGCGGCTCCAGCCGGTCCCCGTCCCACAGGAAGTTGACCAGCTCCGCCACCGCCAGCGGCAGCCCCCGGCCGTGCCGGTCGAGAAACGCTGCGAGCTCTTCCGCCAGCTCGATCCCGACCAGGGTGGAGGCGATCTCGTGGACCGCCGCGGGGTCCAGGCGGTGCAGGTCGAGCCGGCAGATCCGCGCTTTGCCCCCGGTCGCCGCGGCGGACTCGAGCAGCGGGTGGGACGGCGCCGCCCCTCCGGTGCGCAGCCCGGCGAGGACCCACACCGGGGCGCCGCCCAGCCGCGCGACGATCTCCGCCAGCAGGTCGAGGCTCGCCGCGTCCGACCACTGCAGGTCGTCGATCATCAGGATCGCCGGCACCTCGGTGTCGGAGTCCTCGAGCAGCGGGCCCAGCTCGGCCAGCAATCGGAGCAGAGACTCCGCCAGGCGGCCGGCCGACGGTCGCGTCGCGGCCGCCGCCCCGGCGGTGAAACGGGGCGCCCTGGCCTCGAGGTCGGGCGCGATGGCGACGAGATCGCCGCGGCTCTCGGCGGGCATTCTCCGCGCCAGGGCCTCGTGGTCTTCGGAGAGCACCTCCGCCAGGGCGTTCGCCGCGATCTCCGCGAACGGCTCGTAGCTCACCAGCGGGGCGTCCGCGTAGGAGCGGCCGCGAAGCACGATCGCGCGCCGCTGGGAGGTGGCGGCGTCGACGAACGACTTGATGAGCCGCGTCTTGCCGATCCCCGCCTCGCCGGTCACCAGGGTCATCCGCCCGCCGCCGTCGAGCACCGACCGCCACTCCCGCTGCAGCTCGGCGAGCGGCTCCCGGCGGCCGACCATCGGGATCAGCGGCTCGGCCGCCTCGTCGGCCTCTTCCTCGGCCGCGGGCAGGTCCTGCACCAGGATCGACTGATAGAGCGCGGTCGTCTCCTCGAGCGGCTCGACCCCCAGCTCCTCGTTCAACAGGTTGCGCAGCTTCTCGAAGTGGGCGAGGGCCCGGTTGCGCCGCCCGGTCAGGGCGAACAGCTCCATCAGGTCGCGGTGGGCGCGCTCCGAGAGCGGATCGACGGCGAGCAGCCGGCGGGCGTACTGGATTCCCATCCGGTGCTCGCCGCGGGCCCGGTAGGCGTCGATCAGGGTCCGGTAGGTCTCGATCGCCGCTTCCCGCAGCCGCTCCTGCTCGGCGATCAGCCACTCCTCGAAGGGCGGACTGTCCTTGATGAAGAAGCCGGCCAGGAAGTCGCCGTTGTAGAGGCGCGCCGCGACCGTGAGCTGATAGGGGTCGGGCCCGGAGGGGGTGAAACCGCGCCGCAGGGCCCGCTCGAAGCGCTCCACGTCCACCGAGAGCTCCCGGGAGGGGTCGAGCCGCAGGAAGTGCCGATCGGACTCCAGCAGGCCGTCTCCCCCCGCGCCGGCGAACGTGGTGCGCAGGTTGTGGATCGCCTGACGCAGGTTGCGCCGCGCCGATTCGTCGCTCTTCTCCGCCCAGAGCAGGCTGGCCGCCCGCTCGCGGCTGACCCCGCGGTCGCGCTGCAGGGCCAGGTAGGCCAGCAGGGCGCGGACTTTCTGCGACTCGAAGCCGGCGATCTGGCGCCCGTCGAGGCGGGCGTCGAAACCGCCGAGCAGTCGGATCTCGAGAGTGCTCATGGAGGGGAAGATCGTGAGTGCGACGCCCGCCGGGACGCGGCGACGGGGCCCGGTCGGAAGCCCGCTGCCGGGCGGCCGCCCGATGATAGCAGCCGCCGGCGCCTCGGCTTTCCGCCGCCGCGATCTCCTAACGATGCGCTGACGGCGGGCATCTAGGATCGGGTCATTCGGAGAGAGCCCTCCCGCGCGGCAGCCCGCGAACGCGGCCAGCGAAGGAGGCAAACGCACCCGGGGCCACAGAGATGAAAGTCGAAAAACCCAAGGCAGCCGAGGTCGAATCCGTCTCCTTTCTGGTCCGGTTCTGGCGCGAGCGCCAGGCAACCGGCGCGGCCCCCGTCTTGCGGGGCTTCGTCCGCAACCTGAAGACCGGGGAGGAGCGCTACCTCGCCGGTCCCGATCAGCTCTCCGACCACGTCCGCAGGACCCTGGAGGGATCGGAGACCCGGTCGGCGACCGACGCCGGCGATCGGGAGCGCGCCGGCGCCTGAAGCGGCCGCGGCCTCCGCTCCCGACTTCGAAGACGTATTCCGATAGGCGAATCTCTCCGCGAACCAACCTCTGACGCTCTCCTGACGCCGTGCCGATATCTTGGCGACGGTGAGCACGGGACTGCACTGAGGAGATCACTGACATGAACCGACGCGACCTTTCCTTCACTCGAATCGCCGCCGCCGCGGCGCTCTCGGCCGCGCTCTGCCCGGCCGTCGCGCTGTCGCAGGTGGGGTTCTCGGCGTTTCCGACCGCCGACATCACCGACGGCCGCATGCTGGCGATCTCGGGCGGCGACCAGAGCCTGACCGGCCAGCAGGTCGAGTTCATCCTGGCCGTGCCCGCCGGCGACCCGCAGATCGACCTGCGGATCTTCGACGGCGACACGGGCCGGCCCTGCCGGGTCGACGACGTCTGCGCGCGCCCATCGCGGGGACACTGGGACGACGGCTTCACCCAGCTCATCTACCGGATCTACTTCGACCCGGCGTTCGATCCCTTCGACCCGACGCCGGTCGCGGACCTGGTGCTCCTGGGCGAGTGGAAGGGCAACGCGCCGAACCCGACCGAGCGGCCCAGCGGCTGCGTCGGCGCCGGCTGCCTCTGGGTCGGCGAGGCCGAGATGCTCGACAACGACTTCTGGGACCTGACGATCAACGTCACGCCGGACGCGGTCGCCCCCAGCGGCGTCGCCTTCTACCGGCTGTCGATCGGCCTCGAGAACCCCGATCCCACGGACAACACCGCGAGCAGCTTCAAGATCTTCTCGTCGGCGCCGGTGTCGCTGCTCTCCGCCGAGTTCGGCTTCATGGCGGCGAACCAGAAGCCCTTCAACGACGCGCCGATCATCTATCCCACCTGGAACGGGGTGGCGCCGCCGCTGGGCAGCAACTTCTGGCAGGAGGCGGTGGCGGCCGGCGACACGACCTACGACGGCACCTGGGCGTTCTTCTTCGACGTGCCGGCGGGGCAGGAGAAGATCGACATCTTCGGCGGCGACTTCGACTTCGGCACCAAGCCGGACGAGCTCGTCGGCCTGCCCTCGCTGCTGCCGCTGCCTTTCAGCTGCGCGGACACCGACGACTTCAACTTCTCGGGCATCCCCGACTTCGTGACCGATTTCGGCGACACCCGGCCCGAGGGCGCGCAGCCCTTCGGCATCCCGGCCGACGACACCAACATCGACATCTTCCGCCGCGACGGCTGCGTCACCTACCGGGTGATCGACCCGCAGGGCAACGTCTACGTCAACGACAACCCCTCGGGCCAGCAGGAGTGGGAGCTGTTCCAGATCGCGACGGTCGCCTCGGGCTTGAACGCCGACGCCTTCCTCGACGCGCCGTCGCTGCCGGCCGGGCTCTGGAAGGTCGAGATCCGCGATCTCGACATGAGCAACCTGAACTACTGGCACTTCGACTTCCTGGCCTGCGGCCTCATCGACGGCACCGCCTTCTGCCCGCCCGAGAACGCGGCGCTCAAGCTCGGCGACACGGTCTTCGAGGACTTCGACGGCGACGGCGTCCAGGACCCGGGCGAGCCGGGCATCCCGGGGGTCAAGCTCAACCTCGTCGGGCCGCAGGGGCGGGTCGTGCGCATGGCGACGACGGATCCGGACGGCAAGTACTCCTTCAACGTGTCCCCGGGCCCGTGGACGGTCGAGGTCGCCGCGATCAACTTCGGCGCTCCGGCGCCGCTCGGCGCGATCGGCGACTTCGTCTGGCTCGACGCCAACGGCAACGGCTTTCAGGACACCGGCGAGCCCGGCCTCGCCAACGTCACGGTGCGGCTGCTCGACCCGGCGACCGGGATCTCGCTCGCGGCGGCCACCACCGACGCCGACGGGCGCTACCTGCTCGACGGCCTGGCGGCCGGCGACTACCGGGTCGAGGTCCGCGCGGACACGGCGCCCGCCGGCCTTGCGCTGGTGGCCGGGGGCGAGAGCAACCCGAGCCCGAGCGCGATCGTCAGCCTGGCGGCGGGCGAGGTGCGGCTCGACCTCGACTTCGGCTACAGCGGCGGCGGCGCCGCGCTCCTCGGCGACTACGTCTGGGCCGACGCGGACGGCGACGGCATCCAGGACGTGGGCGAGCCGGGGATCGGCGGCGTGCGGGTGACGCTCGTCGAGGTCGGCGCCGACGGCATGGTCGGCGGCGGCGACGACACGGTCGTCGGCACCCGGGCGACCGCGGCCGACGGCTCCTATCTCTTCACCGGACTCAACGCCGGCAGCTACGCGGTCGTCGTCGGCTCGGGCAACTTCGCCGCGGGCAAGCCGCTCGCCGGCTACTTCGCCACCATCGGCAACGAGAGCGAGGGCGGCACGACCAGCGGCGTGCGGCTGCTCGGCGCGGGCTCGGCGGACCTCTCCGTCGACTTCGGCTTCGACAGCCCGGGCCTGCTGACGCTGGCCGACCGGGTCTGGTTCGACGCCGACTCGAACGGGCTCTTCGACGGCGCCGACGCGCCGATCGCCGGGGTCACCGTGAGCCTCCTCGACGGCAAGGGCCGGACGATCGCCACCGCGACGACGGACGCCGACGGCCGCTTCGGCTTCGACGGCCTGCGCGCCGGCGTCTACACCCTGGCGATCACCGACCTGGACCGCGAGCTCGACGGGCTCTTCGGCACGACCCTGCCGGGGCTCGAGCGCTCGCTGCTGGTGCTGCTCGAATCGGACACCGCGGCCGAGAGCTTCGGCTACCTCGACGGCGGCGCCCTGGAGGACTACTTCGCCACGACCGAGAGCCCGACCCAGACCGGCGTGCTGCCCGACGACGACGACACGAATCCGGACGCGCCGAACGACCTGCGCTTCGACTTCGGCTACATCCTCCTGCCGCGGGGCTCGTGCGACGTCGGCCGACCGATCGAGGTGTTCTTCGAGTACACCGGGGACTCCTGCGGCTCGCCGGCCGCCGGCCAGAACGATCAGGGCGGCCGCCCCGGCACCCAGGGGGACTACAAGTGCAAGGGCTCGCTCGACGGCGACCAGCCGGTCGAGCTGGTCGTCATGAAGAAGGCCGAGCGCTTCTCGGTCAACCCGAAGGGAGATGCGATCCGGGTGGGAGGCCTGGTGTCGCTCGCGTCCACCACCTCCAAGTTCATGTTCCCGGCGGTCCGGGTCCAGCTGCGCCAGGGCGGGCGGATGCTGCAGGACGTCTCGCTGCACACCTCGTGCTCGCAGCCGTTCCGGATCGGCGACCAGTTCGGCAGCCTCGTCGTCAGGGGGTTCCGCAACAGGTAAAAGGGGAAAGGGGAA
>JBFJMD010000043.1:0-10878 GCA_041634115.1 Thermoanaerobaculia bacterium
ACCTCGGCGCGCTGGCTCGCCGGCTTCCTGGTGGCGCTCGCCGCCGCCCTGGGCGCCTACCTGTTGAACCTGACGACCTCCGAGGTCCGTCCGGACAGCGCCTGGGGCCTGTCGTACGGCGTCGGCGCCAGCGCCCTGATGCTGGGCGCCCTGCTGCTGGGGCTGCGGCGGCGGACCATGGCCGCCTCTTCGAGGTACCGGCTGGGGCCCTCCCGCGGCTGGCTCCTGTTCCACGTGTACGGGGGCCTCCTCTTCCTGCTCCTGATGCTCATGCACAGCGGCTTTCGCCTGCCCCAGGGAGTCGTGACCGGGTGGCTGATGGGCCTCAGCCTGGCGACGGTCGCCAGCGGGCTGGTCGGCCTCGCCCTGCAGAAGTGGATTCCGCGGGCGCTCTCGTCGGGGCTGTCGCTCGAGGTCCTGCACGACCGGATCCCCGACCTGGTGGCCGAGATCCGGAAGCGGGCGGAGGCGCTGGCCGCGAGCTGCGACGAGCCGGTGAAGACGGCCTACGCGAAGAAGATGGCGCCGGTCCTCGAGCGGCCCAGCCGGCGGGCGATCTACTTCATCGACATCACCGGAGGCATCCAGACCCGGCTCAAGGACTTCAGCTATCTGCGCCCGTTCCTCTCGGCCGATCAGCAGGCCCGGCTTTCGGACCTCCAGGACCTCTTTCGCGCCAAGCTGGAGGTGGACGCCCACGCCACGCTGCAGCAGGCCCTGCGGCTCTGGCTCTACACCCACATTCCGGTCTCCCTCCTGCTGCTCGTCTTCCTCGTCCTCCACCTCTACTCGGTCTGGAGGTGGTGAGGGGCTCTCCCGGCCGGGTTCCCGATTCTCATGGCGAAGAGAAAGACGAGGGAGCAGAAGGGCACCTTCAGCCCGCTGAAGCTGCCGGTCGCCGATCGCTACGTGCGGCCGGCGCGGCGCCGGCGCATCTTCCTGTGGTCGGGCCTCGGGATGGCGGCCGTGCTCGCGATCTGGGCGGCCGACCTCGTCGCGAGCCGCGGCCTCCTCTTCTCCCAGGGCCCCCTCTCGTCCAATCACGCCTCTTTCGAGCGGGACTGCTCGGCCTGTCACGGGGACTCCGGAGGGCTGCCGCCGGAGCGGTGCTCGGTCTGCCACGAGAAGTTCGGGGACCGGCTCGGCGTATACACCTTCGCGGCCCACGTCGTCTACCGTTCGCGCGATCCGAGCCGGCTCGAGGACCCGGAGCGGAAGGCCGAGGTCCGCTGCGCCGCATGCCACACCGAGCACCGCGGGCGGGAGGCCGACATCACTCGCGTCCCGGACCTGCGCTGCCAGGCCTGCCACCCGTTCTCCTTCGGCCGCGGCCACCCGCAGTTCGAGTTCGCCCGCGAGAGCCGGCCCGACGCGGCGACGCTCGAGTTCACCCACGTGCGCCACACGGCGAAGGTGATGAAGGACCGCGAGCTGGCCGACCACGAGCAGGCCTGTCTCTACTGCCACAACGCCCGCGCCGACGGCCGCAGCTTCGAGGAGATCGACTACGACCGGCACTGCGACGCCTGTCACCTGCCGGCCTCGGTCGGCACGCCGCGCCTGCCCGAGCGTCCGCCGGCGGAGGTCGGCGTCCTGTCGGTGGAATCGATCCGCGCCCGCGGGGGCCTGGGCACCCTGTGGACCGATTACGCCAGCCCCGCGGAGTTCCAGCGGCTGGGCGGACGGATTCGCAAGCTGCCCGTCTACCACGAGGACCCGTGGGTCCTGGACAACCTGCGGACGCTGCGCCGGGCCGTCCATCCGGACGCCGACCTGGCGGACCTGCTCACCGCCTCGAGCGACGTGCCGCCCTCCGGGGTGCGGACGCTCTACGAGGAGGCCCTCGACACCCTCGCCGAGTACGCCGCGGAGCTGCGCTCCCGGCCGGAGGAGGAGGTGCAGGAGGACCTGCGGCGGATCGGGCGCTGGGTGACGAAGCTGCGCCGCGATCTGGACGACGTGCTGGCGCCGCTCGATCTCGAGCAGTTTCGGCTCGCGGCGCGTTCCGCGGCGCCGGCGGAGCGGAGGGCGGAGATCGAGGAGCTGGCCGCGGACCTGACCGAGCCCTGCCGCCAGTGCCATCGGGTGGCCGACCAGACCATCGCGCGGGTGCAGAAGGACCAGCGGGTCCTCAGGCGGGCGGAGTTCGACCACCGGGCCCACATCCTGGTGACCCGCTGCCTGGACTGTCACGTGGAGATCCCGATCCTCGAGAACCTGGCCGCCTACCGCGACCGGACCGAGCCTGCGGACCCCGCGTTCGACGGCGCCGCGCTGCAGAACGTCCCGGGCGTCGAGACCTGCCGGCGGTGCCACTCGCCCGCGCAGGGGGCCGATCGCTGCTTGACCTGCCACTACTTTCACCCCGAGAAGGAGCGCCGCTCCGAGCTGCTCCTCTATTTCGAGTAGGAGAGTCCCCGACCGTGCCCGCGAAGCTGTTCTCGATGTCCGCCGACGAAGGGGGGGAGAGGCGGGAGTTCTCGATCGGGGCCGAGGCCCGGATCGGCCGGGGCAGCCGCAACGACGTCGTGCTGCCCCTCCGCGCGGTTTCGGTGGAGCACTCGCGGATCTACTTCGACCCCAAGGCGGACTGCTACGTTCTCGAGGACCTGGGGAGCTTGAACGGCACCGCGCTCGACGGCGCCCGCATCGAGGAGCCCGAGCGGCTCGGACACCTGCACGTCGTCACGTTCGCGGGGGAGCTCGATTTCGTCTTCCAGGACCTCGACAAGGTCGCCCGCAGGCACGGCGGGGCGGAGTCGCCGGCGCCGCCCCGCGCGGCGCCGTCGCCGTCGCCGGCGTCCAAAGTCGGCGCCGGCGACGAGGGCACCCGCATCGAGAGCGAGGCGATCGGGGTGCCCGCCGCCCTGGCGGCCGACGCCGGGCAGGCGCCCGCCGGGCCGCCGGAGGCGAACGGCACGCGGATCGAAGAAGGGGCCATCGGCCTGCCGCCCGGGCTGGCCGGACCCCCGACCGGGCCCGGCCGGGCGCCGACGAAGAGCGGGGCCATGTCCTACATCCTCGAGGTCGCCGCCGGCGGCCCCACGCCGCAGCGTTTCGAGCTGCGGAGCGGCCCCAACCTCGTCGGGCGCATCCGGCGGGCGGAGATCCGCATCGAGAAGCCCGAGATCTCGCGCCGTCACGCGGTCTTGAGCGTGGAGCCCGAGCGGGTCACGGTGCGCGACCTGGGCACCCGCAACCATACCTACGTGGAGGGAGAGCGGATCGGGGAGGACGAGGTGGAACTGGCGGCCGGCGCCCGGCTGTCCTTCGCCACCGTCGAGGCGCGGCTGTTCGCCCGATCGAGGGATTAGGGGGCCGCGAATGAAAAGCTGTGATATCCTTACGGGCGTCGTAATTGTTTGGCAGAGGCAAGACGGCATGGCCGACCTGTCCTTCGAATCCGCTGGCCGGAGGCCAGCCCCCCTCACCGTGTGCGGTGACGGCTCGAGACCGTCCCGTGGGGCGTGGTGCGCGGGCCTGGCGCTCGCGCTCCTGCTGACCGCGGCCTTCGCCGGACGGGCCGACGGCCAGTTGCCCTGGTACGCGCACTACGTGCGGGCCCTGGCGCTGATCCAGAGCGGCGACGCCGAAGAGGCGCGCGCCGAGCTGGAGAGGGCGCTCGCCCTGCGCGGCGAGCCCGGGCTGCGCCTGCCGACGGACGGCGTGAACCGGGTGGACTATCTGCCCCATCTCTACCTGGCCATCGCGGCGCACATGTCAGGAGACGCGGACGCCGCCAGGGAGCACTTCAAGAGGGCGGACGGGGCGGGAGTGGCCGCCCGCAGCGAGGGCGGGAGGCCGCTGCTCGAGTCCTATCGGATCCTGCTGGGGCTGGAGTCCGGGGTCGCGACCGGCGTGCCGCCCGACCCCTCGGACGACCGCCCCGGCTACGCCGTCTTCGAACCGAAGGCGACGGTGCTCCCGCAGCGGGAGTTCGAGGAGCTGGGGCGGGTCGTTCTCGGCCGTTGCGGCCTCGACCCGCGCACCGAGTTCTCCCAGGCGCCGTGGTACTTCCACTACGAGCTGGGCTTGGAGCTGGCCCGGCGGGGCGATCCCCAGCGCGCCGTGAGCGCGCTGGTCGACGCCACCGACCGGCGCCCGGACCCACGCTACGGCACCCGCATCTACGGCATGTGGTTCCTCGATTATCAGCCCTACATTCAGATCGCCAAGCTCCACGCGCAGCTCGGGAATTGGCGATGCGCATCCGATGCCCTGAAAGTCTCCGAGGAGAGGGGCGAGCTGTCGCCCGGCGATCCGAAGGTCTCGGAGCTCGAGGCCCTGAAGAAGGAACTCGAGAGCCGACTGGTCTTCTAGCTCCCCAAGCCCGAAGAGGAGGAGATCCCGTGGAAGCAAGAAAAACTAGCCTGATGCTCGTCGTCGTCAGCCTCTGGTTGGGAGGATCGGCGCTCGAGGCGCAGCGACAGTTCGAGAAGCTGCCGAGAAACCTCGAGCTCGGCAGGCTGCCGATCCAGTTCACGTTGGCGCCTCCCGGGGCGAGATCGCTGGGGATGGGCGGGGCCTTCATCGCCATCGCCGACGACGCCACCGCTTCCGAGTCCAATCCCGCCGGCCTGACGATCTTGAACAGACCCGAGTTCTCCTTGCACGTGCGGGACTACTCCTTCGACGGGAAGATCGACGACGTGAAGGCCGCGACGGCGATCGGAGTCGCCAACGTAGTCCGCAACGACCAGGTCAACCGTCGGGCTCCGCTCTGTGGGGTGCCGGGAACCCCGCCCTGCATGAACTTCAACGAGGCAGACAGCTTTCGAGACGTCCGCGACTCGAGCACCGATCCCTCCTTCGTGAGCTACGTCAAACCGTTCCGCAAGTGGGTCTTCTCGATCTACTACAGTCGCTTCGCGAACTTCGAAGCGACCACGGACTTCGGCCTTACCGACGCGTTGCTTCAGGATACCTACGCCGGCCTCGGCAGCACCAGCATCCTGGCGGAGAGCCTCGGCTTCTCCGGCGCTTTCAAGATCAATGACCGACTCTCGTTCGGGACTTCGGTGCGATTCACCGAGCTCGACGTCAACAACCGGGATGTGTTTCAGATCGACTACTTCTCCGACCTGGAGCTTGAGACCTTCCAGTTCGGAGAGCTCGATTCGATCACACTGGAGCAGAACGAATTCACCGACATCCTGCGATCCGAGCGCACCGCCCGGGGGACGGACAGCGACCTGACCTACAACGTCGGATTCCTCTGGGACGCGAACCAGAAGTTTTCGGCTGGAGTGGTCTTCAAGAAGGGGGGCGACTTCGACATCGCCACGACGACGTCCTTCTTGGACTGCATCAGCTTCGCCGGTGTCAGCGCCGAGCGGCTGAGAATACTGAGGAACTACGTCGACCTGTCGACGTTCGGCGACTGCAACCCGACGACCGAGACCGTGCCCGACCGGATCACCATCCCCGACCTCCTGGGATTCGGCTTCGCCGTGCGGCCCAGCGAACGCTTCACTGCGGCCCTGGATCTCAATCTCGTCAGCTACTCCGACCTGAGTCCACCGCTGATTCGCCTGCCGACGCGGACGCCCGGGGTGCCCGGCGCGCCGGTCACGGAGGAGATCGACGACGAGCTCGAGGTGCACGTCGGCGGGGAGTACGTCTTCCTGGCCGGGGGCGCCCGCAATCCGGTGACGCTGCGGGCCGGCTTGTTCAACGAGCCCGACCACGACGGCTTCGCCAACGTCGACTCCGACGACACCCACTTCACCGTCGGCACCGGCGTGGTGCTGAAGGGTCAGTACCAGTTCGACTTCGCGGCGAGCTTCTCCGACCGCCAGGACGTGGTGCTGTTCTCGTTCGTCTACCGGCGCTAGCCGGCAGGATTTTCGGGGCGCGAAGCCACCCGGTCGGAGCAGGGGATCGGTGAGAAGGTCGGGCTAGGCGCCCGGTTTTTCGTAGAAGTCGAGGAAGGCGGGGGAGAAGGCCTCGGAGTCGGGCTCGAAATCGGGGTCGCGCTCCCGGCAGGCGCGGACGTCGGCCGCCGCCTCTTCGAGCAGGGTCTCGTCCCGTCCCCCTCCCTGCCGGTAGAGCGCGTGGCGGGCGGCGGCCCGGAAGAGGTGCGCCTGCAGCGTCGCGCGACCGTCGTCGAACGACGCTTCCTTCAGGATCTCCAGCGCCAGGCCGAACTCGCCTCCCAGATAGGCCCGGACCGCGTCCCGGAGCAGCTGCGGCGGGCCGAGCCGGTCCGGAAGCGCGTCCTCGTCCCCCTCCCGGGACTTCTCGGTCTCCAGTCGCCGCCGGTAGTCGGCGAGGACCCTCTCCAGCGCGGTGGTGGAGTCGCTCAGCCCCCGGCTCAGCTTCTCGAGATCGTCCGCCGAGCGGACGGAGGCGGCTTTCGACGCTTCGCTCATCGCCCGCTCCAGGGCGCTCTTCTCCCGAGCCACCCCGGCGTCCGGCGGCAGCCCCTCGGTGCGCTGGAGGACGCTCCGCGCCTTCCCCGAGAGCGCCGGAATCCGATCCCGGATCTCGGCCGCTCGCTGGCTCTCGGCGACGGCGCTCTCGAGGCCGGCGATCGCATCGCTCAGCCCCCGGCGCAGCTTCTCGAGGTCGTCCGTCGAGCGGACGGAGCCGGCGTTCGACGCTTCGCTCACCGCCCGCTCCAGGGCGCTCTTCCGCGCCGCCACGCCGGGCTCGCCCTCGAGCCGCCCGGCCCGCTGCAGAGCGGCCGCGGCCTGCCGTGTGAGCTCCTCGATCTGCTGGCGCACCGGCGTCCCGGCGCGGTACTGGTCGACGGCGCCCCGGAGCGCGGCCGTCGTCTCGCGGAGGCGCTGGCTCATCCCGCGGAGGTCGGTCACCGAGCGGGCGGAGGGAGCGGCCGAGGCCGCTTCCAGCGCCTGCTCCAGGGCGGCGCTCTGTTTCGCCACGCCGGCGTCCCGCGGCAGCTGTCCCGCCCGCAGCAGGAGGTCGCGGGCGTCCGCGGCCAGCTTCTCGATCTCCTGCCGGACGGGGGCGCCCTTCCCGTAATCGTCGAGGGCCGTCTCCAGCGCCCCCTTGGCGTCGCTCAGCCTCACGAGGAGGCGGTCCAGCTCGGCGGCCGAGGTGACGGAGCCGGCGGTGGAGGCGGCCTCCAGCGCCCGCAGCAGCTCCGCGAGCTCCCGCCCGACGGCGCTCGAGACTCCGGGCAGCTCCGCCTTGTCCAGAACCGCCCGGGCCGCCGGGGTCAGGGCCCCGATCCTCTGCCGCCGCGACCGGAGCTCGGTCTCGAGGGCCCGCGCCAGCTCTCCGCGCCGCTCCTCCGCCTGCCGGTAGATCTCGTCGAGGTCCTGCTGGGCGCTCGAGGCAAGCTGGCCGGCCTTTTGAATCTCGTCCACGCCCTTCCCGCTCTTCGCCGAGCCCAGGGCGGCGTCGGCGGAGTCGAGCCGCTTGACCGCCTCGCGCTCCCTGCCGGCAAATGCCTCCCGGCTCCAGATCTCGCTCAGCAGCGGCTCCTCGCTGATGTCGGAGAGGCGCCTGGCCGATTCGCGTGCCCTGCGGATCGCGGCTTCGACCTTCTCCACCTCCGGGGCCAGGCAGAGGGAGCGGCGGGACCTGAGCTCGCCGTACTCCTCCGGCAGCTTCTGGATGACGCCCTGGTCCTCCGACCTCTGCCACGCGGCCAGGGCCGCGTCGCAGCTCCCCATCTCGGCCCGCGCCACCCCCAGGTAGTAGTAGGGCACGTAGGGCTGGAACGCCATGCCGTAGATCCGGATGGCCCGCGCCTCCTGCGGGTTCTCGTCGGTCGCCTTCTGCATCAGGCGCGCGAGCTCGCGCCAGTCCCGGTTTTCGAAGGCCTTCAGGCCGTCGGAGTAGGTCTGCTTGAAATCGGCGCGGGCGCCGGTCGCGGCGCCGGCCAGGAGGAGCGCCAGGGCGAGCCGTGAGATCCGCCGCGAGCTCACAGCCAGCGGCTGCCGCGGGCCGGGGTCGGCAAGCTCTCGGGAAGCTCGTCGACGAAGCGGCGGAGCCGCTCGCGGTCCCCGGCGGCGAGACGGTCGAAGCGGACGCCGAAGCCCATCGGCTCCCACCACACCACCGTCCCGTGGCCTTCGATCGGCGCTTGCGAGCCGTCCGGAAGCAGGAAGCGGAACTCGATCGCCTTCCGCGCCGGCCAGCTCAGGCCGGTGTAGACGTAGAGGCCGCCTTCGGAGAGGTCCTGGATCCTGCCCTGGTGGCGGCTCCCGTCGCACCAGTACTCGATGTCGATCGGCTGCGGTCGGCGGTCGGTGCCGCGTCGGTCGGTCGCGGTCAAGGTCGGTCTCCCCGTGGATTCGATTCGATCGTCCCGGCGGCCTCCGCGGCAGGCGAAGGTGCCGGCGCCGGATCGGATGATAGCACGGTAAGTCCTGCCGGCGCAGTGAATTCCGCCACGCCGGAGGGCTCGCCGGGAGGGCGCCCGCGTCCGCGGCTCGGCTCGCCGCCGGAGCGCGCGCCGTGCCGATCGCGGCGCACCCAGACCTCGACGTCCGGCCATCGGCTGCCGGAGGGATGGCTGGCCTCGAGGACGTAGCGCTCCGTGAGCAGGCCGGCGAGCCGATTCTGCATTCGACGCAGCGCGGAGGGACGGCGGTCGCGGAAGTACGCCTCGTGGGTGCGCAGCATGCGGTAGTCGACCCACTGCCAGACGACGACCGGAGGAGGGTCGGCGAGCAGGCGCTGCAGGTCGGCATCGACCACCGAATCGGGGGTCACGTCGAACCAGTGGAGGGCGGCGAAGGTGGCGGGCGGGCGCTCGGCGAGCCAGTAGAAGAGCAGCATGGTCGGAAAGACGAAGATCGGCTCTCCGGGCTGCGAGTGGGCGCGGATCGTCCGGGTGATCCGACGCGCCGCACGCTCGGTCGCCGGGGAGAGCCGGAGACCCCGCAGCGCCTTGTGTCGGGCCGGCTTCGTGGCGGTGGCGACCGGTGGCTCGATCCACTGCGCGAAGTCGAAGGGCCCGAGGAGCTTGGTGGCCGGCACGACCACCGTCGCCCAGCCGATCAGTGCCAGGACGGGAAGGCGGAGGAGCTTCAGGAGACGGTGACGGGCGCGCCCCTCGAGCGCCCAGAGGACGACCGCGGCGAAGCTGGGCAGGACCATGGCCTCGCCCGCGGGGTAGGAGAGGCCGAGGGTGGTTCCGGCGGCGATGCCGACGAACGCCAGCACCAGGACGTCCCGCTCGGCGAGCGGCGGGCGATCCCCGGACCGGGCGGCGGTCAAGGTCCGCAGGGCGACGAGCGGCGCCAGGACCGAGATCCCGAACTGGGCCAGAAACACCCCGCAGCGCTGTGCTTCGCGCAGCTGGATCAGCGACCAGGGGCCCCATCTCGCGAGGGCCAGGCCGGCGGCGAGCGCCGCCAGCGCGAGGAGGGCGGCGCCGAGGAGCCCGCGCCAGGCCGCGCGCGGGCCGTCGCTCGGAAGACCGGCCTCCCGAGCCGCACCCGATCCGCCCGGCGGCCGCAGGGCGACGGCCAGCAGGACGGCGCCGGCGAGGCCGAACCCGGCCGCCCTCGCCAGCCAGCGATTGACGAAGGGGTGATGCCAGACCCGGATCAGGAGCTCGAACGGCGAGCCCTTGCTGCCGGCCGCGGCGATGAAGATCTGGTCGAGCGCCGGGCCGAGAGCGTCGTTCGCGGCCAGCCAGCCGACCACGGCCAGCACCGGCACCGACCAGCCGAGGAGGAAGCCGGCGAGGGCGCGCAGCGCCGGCCGCGCGGCCCGCTCGGCCAGCGCCAGCACGACGACGGCCGCCGGCGCCGCGACCAGGGCCCCGAGGCCGATCGTCTGCTTCAGGTTCATCGCCAGCCCCGCCGCCGCTCCCGACAGCACCCACCAGAGGAACTGTCGCCGGCCCCGGTCGAGCGCGCGGCAGGCGAAGTAGCCCGAGGCGACCGCGGCGAACAGGGCGTTGTGGTTGTAGAAGTGAAGGATGTCGGTGTCGTCGCCGCTCGCCAGCCAGACGGTGGCGAGGGTGGCGAGGAGAGCCGGGGCGGGGCGGAAGGCGCGGCTCAGCCACACCACCAACAGGGCGGCCACGAGCATCCGCATCCCGCCGCCGAAGAGGCGGACGGCGAGCAGCGACGGCCCGAAGAGGGCCTCCAGGCCGCCGTCGACGAGCGCCTGGAGCGGCGGCAGGTGGAAGAAGAAGTCCCGGTAGGGGACCCGGCCGTCGGCGATCAGGCGGCCGTAGAGCGGAAAGTAGCCGTCGAGCGTCACGCCCAGGAAGCGGTTCCACCAGGGCGCGAGGAACAGCGCGGTCGCCGCGGCGGCGATCGCCGCCTGGGCCGGCACGAGGAGCGGCCGGGAGCGCGAGGCTGTCACTCGGGAAACGATAGCCGAGACCGGGCGCGAAGGCGAGCCGGCCGCGACGCCATCCCCTATAATCCGGACGGCCGGCAGGGCCGCGGCGCCGGACCCCTTCGATTCCCCCCCGAGCGAGCGAGAGCGAGCGCAGTGCCTTTCGATCAGAACGTCCTCTTCACCGGCGCGATCCAGCTCCTGGTGCTGCTGCTGGCGATCTCGGTGCACGAGTCGGCGCACGCCTGGACGGCGGCGGCCTGCGGCGACCCGACGGCCCGCGATCTCGGGCGGGTGACGCTCAACCCGCTGCGCCACCTGGACCTCTTCGGCTCGCTGCTGCTGCCGCTGATGCTCCTGGTGATCGGCGCGCCGCTCTTCGGCTGGGCGAAGCCGACGCCGGTCGACACCCGCCGGCTCCGGGATCCGCACCGGCACCACCTGCTGGTAACGGCGGCCGGGCCGGCCTCGAACCTGGCGCTGGCGGCGGCCGCGGCGCTCGCCCTGGCGGTGGCGGTCAACGCGCTCGGGCCGGAGGCGCGGCAGGCGGCCTATCTGGGGCTGATCGGCGACGTCGGGGCGGCGGCGACCCTCGCCCATTTCCCCCTG
>JBFJMD010000044.1:0-10693 GCA_041634115.1 Thermoanaerobaculia bacterium
CCTCGCCGCCGGCCCGCCGATGCCGCTGGTGCCGCGGGTGACCGAGCTCCTGGTGCGCTCGATCGAAGAGGGCGGCGACTGCCGGCTGCTCGACAACCTCGGCGCCTGGCGTCTGCCCGGCCGCGAGCGCCGGCAGCTCGAGCTGGTCAGCGCCGACTGCGCGCTCGATCACGGAGACCGGGAGCGGGCCGCGGCGCTGCTCACCGCGCTGGTGCGCGAGGAGAGCGCGGACGAGTCGGCCCGCGGCGCCGCCGAGCGCATCGACACCCACTTCCCGCGCCTGGCGGACGACACCGCGCTGGCGCGCGCCGTGGGGACCGCCTTTCACCGCCACCGCCTGTTCGACCGCGCCATCAAGTACCTGACCCACGCCCTCGAGAACGACCCCTCTTCGCTGGACGCCGAGGAGCTCGACGAGGCGCTCTACGCCCTGGCCCGCAGCTACTTCTGGGAAGAGAAGTACCTGATCGCCGCGAGCCACTTCGGGCAGCTCGCGGCGCGGGCGCGCACCAACCGCGACAAGGCCCGCGCCCTCTACCAGCAGGCCCGCTGCTACGAGCTCTACGGACGCTGGCGGGAGGCGGCGAACAACTTCCGCTTCGCCTATCTCGCCGAGCCCGCGGGGCGCTGGGCCGACCCCGCCCTGCTCGCCGCGCTGCGCCTCGAGTGGAGGATCGGCGACGAAGAGCCGGCCCTCGAGCTGTACGGGCTGCTCGGCAGCCGCCGCGAGTGGCGCGGCCTGCGCCGGCGCGCGGCGCTGTTCCTCGCCGCTTCCGATCTGGTCCGCGCCCGCTCCGACCGCGCCGGCGCCTGGCTCGACGACTCGGCGGTGGCCCAGGCCGCGCCCGACCCCGAGGTCGCCTACTGGCGCGGCCGGCTGGCGGAGCTCGAGGGGCGGGCCGACAGCGCCGTCCGCCACTACCTCGCGGCGGCGGGGCGCGACCCCTACCATCCGCTGGCAGGCGCGGCCGCCCACCGGCTCGCCGGACCGGACCTCGCCGCGACCGCCGTCGCCGCCGCCACCAGGCTCGCCGGCTCGCGCGACCCCGCCGACCTGGCGACGGCCTGGACCGCGCTCGGCGACGACCATCCCGCGGGCGCCGCCGCCCGCGACGCCCTCGAAGGGCGGCTGGCGCGCGATGCGCGGGCGCGGCCCTACCTGGAGATGCGCCCGCGGCCGCCGGCCGCCTGGCCGCTCTGGAGCGCCCGTCTCCACCAGCCGGAGGAGCTGCTGCTGGCGCTGGGGATCTGGGATCAGGCGGCCACGGTCGTGCTCAAGCACTTTCCGGCGACCGACGCCTCGCTGGCGCTCACCGGCAGCCGGCTGCTAGCCGACGCCCTCGAGGTGCGGCGCTCGCTCTACGTGGCCGAGGTGCTCGGCAAGCGGGTGCCGCGCGAGATCCCGCAGCGGATGCTGCCGGCCGAGCTGCGGCGGCTCCTCTATCCGCTCCCCTATCGCGCGGAGATCGTGCGCGAGACCCGGGCGCGCGGCGTCGATCCGCTGCTCCTCGCCGCCATCATCCGCGAGGAGAGCCGCTTCGATCCGCAGGCGATCTCGCCGGCCTCCGCGCGCGGGCTCACCCAGTTCGTGCTGCCGACCGCCCAGCGGCTGGCCGGCCGCATCGGCCTCGAGAGCCTCGGCGCCGGCGACCTGCACGACCCCGCGATCTCGATCGCGCTCGGCGCCGCCTACCTCGCCGAGCTCGGCGAGAGGTTCGGGCGGGGCTCCTGGGAGGTCGTGGCCGCCTACAACGCCGGCGAGCCGCAGGCGGAGCTCTGGCGCTCGTACTGCTACAGCCGCGAGCCCGAGGAGCTGCTCACCAAGGTGGGCTTCCCCGAGACCCGCGCCTATCTCGAGCGCGTCCTCGCCAGCCGCGCCCACTACGAGGCCGTCTACGGCGGCGAGCTGTCGCCCGCGGCCGGCGGCTGAGCCCGCTCGCCGGTTCGGGTGGCCACGCGCTCCTTCCTCGCGGCTCGCCGCGCTACTCGCCCGAGCCTTCGTCGCTGCCGCCGCCTTCGGTCGGGCCGCCGCCCTCTGCGCCGCCGAGGTGGAGGATCATCCAGAGCGAGTCCCGGTGGCGCGCCACGTCGTGCGCGGCCACGACCTTCTGCATGACCTCCGGCGTCAGCGCCTTGCGCGCCTCCTCGTGGTAGCGGTCGACCGCCTTCAGCCCGGTGAGCAGGAGATAGGAGGTGTGGGTCCAGCCGTCGCCGGTGTGCAGGCTCGGCGTGTGGAGGCCGAAGCCCGCCAGGTGTCCCTCGTCCATCAGCTTCTGGCCGATCGGCGGCACGATCGACTTGTAGAGCTCGGTGAACGCGGCCTCCCGGCCGGGATTCGCGAAGAACTCGCCGACGTAGACGTAGCGCGGCTTGGCTTCGCCGGAGCCGGTCCAGTTCCAGGCCTCGACGACGACGTCCGAATGCGAGCCGGAAGCGAAGATCTTGTCCGCCCACTCCTGGAGCTCCGCCTTCTTCTCCGGCGTCTGGCTCTCCATGACTCCGATCGCCGCCGCCACCCACTTGTCGACGTGCTCCCAACTGGGCAGCACCACCCAGTGGACGTAGTTGTTCGGGTCGTCCGGCAGGTGGCTCGCGCGGGTCGCGATCCCCCAGCCGGCGATGGTGCCGTCGGCCATCAGGCCGTCGTAGAACGCCTTGTCCTCCTGGTGCACGAAGCGCATCGCCTCGTCCATCATGCCCGAGTTCACCTTGCTGAACGCCAGCCAGGTGATGCCCTTCTGCTGGGCGAAGAGGGGCGCGGTCGCCGCGCTCGCCGCCAGCGCCAGCAGGGCCAGAGCGAGCACCGTCTTCCGATACTTCATCTTGCAGCCTCCCTTGCTCCTAGGGCCGCCCGCGCGGGCGGCCGGAATCGAACTTTTGCCGGATTCTAGGCCAGGACGGGACGGCTAGCAATCGCGCGCGGGCCCGGCGCGCCCTCGCGGCCGGCGCCGACTCAGTCGCCGGGCTGGACCACGCGCGCCGGGAGCTGCTCGCGGGGGGCGTCGAAGTAGTCGGCGATGTCCGCCTCCAGGCGCAGCTCGTCGGTCCAGCGCTCGATCTCCTCGTTCAACCGCTGCTCCTTGACGACCGCGCGGATCTGCTCGCGCACGGCCTCGATCGGTGGCACTGACTGGCCCGTCGAGCGCAGCTCGGGCGTCAACACGTCGTTGTAGTAGGCGCGGATCTCGTCCAGCCCGACGAAGACCCGGGGACCCAGCCGCTCGTCCACGTAGATCAGCACCATGAGCTGCCGCGCGATGAGCTGCCGCAGGCCCTGGGCGTCGAGCCCCAGCTTGCGCAGGCGGCGCTCGAACTCGGCCTCGCTCCGGAAGCGCGACCGCACCGCTTCGAACTGCTCCTCGACCTCCTCGATCGGCACCTCCTCGAAGCCGAAGCGGTCGAGCTCCTGGAAGCGCAGCTTCTCGTCGATGAGAAGGTCGAGCACCCGGCGGCGGAAGTCCTGCTCCGACTCCTCCGCGGCGCGCACCGCGAGATCGAGGCCGATCACCCGGTCGAGGTCCGAGGCGAGGATGGGATCGTCGTTGACCACCGCGAGGATGCGGTCGACGAGCTCGGCGCCGGGGAGCGCCGCGGGACCCTGTGCGGCGGCGAGCCCCGCGAGGGCCGTCGCGAGCACCGCCGCGACCGAGACGGCCAGTCCCACGCCCCGCATTTTTCGCATGGCGCGGCATGCTAGCATAGGCGCCGCCTGCTGTTTCCCAGGAGTCGATGTCGCAGATCCTCACGGTCGGACTCGCCCAGATCGACGCCCGTCTGGGGGAGGTCGAGGCGAACCTCGAGCGCCATCTCGAGTGGATCGCGCGCGCCCGCGAGCGCGGGGTGGAGCTGCTGCTGTTCCCGGAGCTGTCGCTCACCGGCTACCGGCTGCTCCATCTGACGGCCCGGGTGGCGATCCGGCCCGAGAGCTCGCCGATCGTCGAGCGACTCGTCGAAGCGGCCGGCGACATGTCGCTGGTGGTCGGCCTCGTCGAGGAGGACGTGCGCGGCGTCCTCTACAACAGCGCCCTGTACCTCGACCGCGGCGGCATCGCCCACGTCCACCGCAAGCTCTACCTGCCCACCTACGGCATCTTCCAGGAGGGGCGGTTCTTCGGCGCCGGCAAGCGGCTCGACCCGGCGCCGCGCGCCGACGGCCTCCACCTCGGGCTGCTGATCTGCGAGGACCTCTGGCACCCGCAGCTGGCGCGGCGGCTGGCGGCCGACGGCGGCGCCAAGGTGCTGGCGGTGACCTCCGCCAGCCCCGGAAGGATCGGCGCCGGGCCGGTGCCCGAGTCGGCCGACATCTGGGAGGCGCTCACCCGCTCGACCGCCCTGGTCAACACCTGCTGGGTGCTGCTCTGCAACCGGGTGGGCTGGGAGGAGGGCTCCTTCTACACCGGCGGCAGCCACGTGGTGCGCCCCGGCGGCGAGATCGTGGCGCGGGCGCCGTTCCTCGAGGAGCACCTGCTGGTGGCCGAGATCGACCTGCGCGAGGTCGACCGGCTGCGCTGGCGGCTGCCGCTGGTGCGCGACGAGCGCTCCGACATCGAGGGGCCGGGATGAGCGGGCGCGACGAGGTCCGCGCCCGGCTGGCGCTCGATCCCGAGCTGGCGACGGCGGCGCTCGCCGGCTTCATCCGCGACGCGCTGGAGTCCACCGGCGCGAAAGGGATGGTCCTGGGGCTCTCCGGGGGAGTCGACTCGGCGCTGTCGGCGGCGCTCGCCGTCCGCGCGCTGGGGCCGGAGCGGGTGCACGCCTTCCTGCTGCCCTACCGGACCTCGAGCCCGGATTCGGCGCGGGACGCCGAGGCCGTCGCCGGTGAGCTCGGGCTGGCCCTGGAGACGATCGACGTCTCTTCGATGGTCGACTCCTACTTCGAGGCGCTGGCGGGGGAGGCCGACCGGGTGCGGCGGGGCAACATGATGGCGCGGGTGCGGATGGCGGTCCTCTTCGACCAGGCGAAGCGGCTCGACAGCCTGGTGCTGGGCACCTCGAACAAGACCGAGATCCTGCTCGGCTACTCGACGATCTTCGGCGACAACGCCAGCTCGATCAACCCGCTCGGCGACCTGTACAAGCTGCAGGTCCTGCAGCTCGCCCGCCATCTCGGACTGCCGTCGCAGGTGATCGACAAGCCCCCCTCGGCGGACCTCTGGCCGGGGCAGACCGACGAGGACGAGCTGGGCATCGACTACGACACCGCCGACGAAGTCCTCTACCTGATGTTCAACCGCGGCATGACGCCGCAAGAGGTGATCGAGCAAGGCTACGCCGAGGCGGCGGTCCGGAAGATCAACCGCCTGGAGCAGCGCTACCGCTACAAGCGCCGGCTGATGCTCATCGCGCGGCTCTCCGGCAGCGCGATCAACCTCGACCGCGAGATCCCCCGCGACTAGCAGCAGAGGACCCGAGCGCTGGCAGGCAAGCTGTTCGTCGTCGCGACGCCCATCGGCAACCTGGAGGACCTCTCGGCGCGCGGGCGGCGGAAGCTGGAGGAGGCCGACCTCGTGGCCTGCGAGGACACCCGGCGGACGGGCCGCCTGCTCGCGCGCCTCGGGCTGAAGAAGAAGCTGATCTCGCTCCACGAGCACAACGAGCGCGCCCGCCTGCCACGGCTGCTCGCGCTCCTGGAGTCCGGCGGCACGGTCACCCTGGCGAGCGACGCGGGGACGCCGCTGGTCTCCGACCCGGGCTTCGTGCTCGTCCGCGAGGCGCTCGCCCGCGGCATCGCCGTCGAGCCGGTGGCGGGGCCCTCGGCGGTGCTGGCGGCGCTCGTCGTCTCCGGCCTGCCGCCGCAGCCCTTCACCTTCGCCGGCTTCCCGCCGCCGCGCCATCGCCGCCGCCGCGCCTTCTACTCCCGCTTCGCGCCCCTCGGCCACACCCTCGTCTTCTTCGAGTCGCCGCACCGGATCGAGGCCAGCCTGGACGACGCGCTCGCGTCCCTCGGCGACCGCCCGGCGGCGCTCGCCCGCGAGCTGACCAAGCTCCACGAGGAGGTCGTGCGCGGGACGCTGTCGGAGATCCTTGCCGAGGTCCGGCGCCGGCCCTCGGTCAAGGGGGAGCTCACCCTGGTGGTCGGAGGGGCCGTCGAGGCCTGAGAAAGTGCGGCCGGTCGTCTTCGTCAAATACTACGACAAGGCCTCGACGGTGCTCGGGGCCGACCTCATGAGCGAGGCGCTGGCCGCGGCCGGCCGCGAGTCGGCCTCGGTCCACGCCGAGCGCCTCGGCGAGTTCCGCGACGCGATCCTGGTCTTCATCAAGACGTCGAAGATCGGCGACCTGCTGGCGGCGAGGCGGCGCGGCAACCGGCTCGTGCTCGACCTCCACGACACCCTGGTCTTCAAGCGCCGGATCAAGAATGCCTGGCTCTTCGACGGGGTGATGTTCCGCAACCGCCGCCAGTTCGAGGACTACCGCCACCCCGACCGGCGCGACGTCCTGATCTACCAGCAGTGGGACCCGCGCTACCGGCCGCACCGGGCGTCCGGCGACGGGCTCAGGGTCTGCTACCTCGGCGATCCCCGCTCGCTCGAGCTCTGGGGGCGGCTGCCGGGGGTGGACCTGATCGAGGACGACTTCTTCCGCCGGGCGCTCGACTACGACTGCCACCTCTCGGTGCGCCAGCCCGGCCGGGAGTTCCGCTACAAGCCGTCCACCAAGGTCAACACCGCGGCCGCCTGCAAAGCGGTGGTGGTGACCACCCGGGACGCCAGCGCCGAGGAGCTGCTGGGCCCCGACTACCCGTTCTACGTCGGCCACACCCGCGCCGCCGTGGAGGCGGGACTGGCGCGCGCCCGCGCCGCCCGCGGCGGCCCCGACTGGCGGCGCGCCCTCGCCATCCTCGCCGAGGTCCGCGAGCGCACCTCGACCGAGCGCATCGTCGGCGAGTACCTCGCCTATTTCGAGACCCTGGGGTAGCGGCCCCACCGGTGGGGGGCGAATCCGACCGGGACGCCCGGCACGGGTCCGGCAAGACGCCCGGCACAGGTCCGGGCGCTACGGGCGCTCGACTCGAGCGATCCCGGCGCCGCGCTCGAGCTGGCGGCGGTCGAGGGACACCAGGGTGGCGTCGAGCTCTTCAGCCAGCGCCAGATAGACGGCGTCGGCGCCGCGCACCCCCGCGGCCGCGGCGATCCCGGCCGCCCGCGCGGCGCGCTCGGCGCTCAGCGGCACCAGCTCGATCAGGCCGGTCTCGAGCAGGTCGGCGACGGCCGCCTCGGCGAGCTGGCGGCGGCCGGTCAGGCGACGGACCGCCGCCGCGACCTCGACGAGCAGCAGATTGGGGGCGACGAGGGGCTCCTGCCGCTCCAGGCCGGCTTCGAGCCAGCGCAGGCAGCGCTCGTGGTGACGGTCCGCCCCGTGCGCGATGGAGACGTAGACGCTGGCATCGACGACCGGCACCGCGCGACCGCTCAGCGCCGCTGGCGCGACACCGCGGCCGCGGCGCTCCCTTCCCCGGCGGCCGCGGCCACCCGCCGCGCGGTGGCGCGGAGCCGCTCCAGGACCTTCGCCGCGCGCTCTGCCCTCTCGTCCCGCAGGTCGGCCTCGCGGGCGGGCCGGATCACCGCCACCGACTCGCCCCGTCTCGTGACCAGGTACTCGGTCTCGCGCTCCCGCACCTCGTTGACGATCCGCGAGGCCTCGTTCTTCAGCCGCCGGACGCCGATGCGCTTTTTCCTATCCACTCGGTGCGCTCTCCACGTGCATTCCCTGTGGCCACATCCATTTCATTGTAGCCACATGACGAACGGTCGTCAACTCCGGCGGCGCCTTCCATCCGCGGCGGCGCGGATCCGATCGGAGGACGCCCGTGCATGGGTCAGGCAAGACGCCCGGCACGAGGCCGGGATGACGCCCGGCACGGGTTCGGGATGACGCCCGGCACGGGTCGGCGAAGACGCCCGGCACGGGTCCGGGCGCTACGGGTTCCGGGCGGGATCGGCCGGACGGGCGATCCAGCAGCCGCCGAGGACGCGGCTGCCGGCGTAGAAGACGGCGGCCTGGCCGGGGGCGACGCCGCGCTGGGGGGAGGCGAACTCGACCTCGACCCGGCCCTCCCCCAGCGCGCGGACGCGGCTCTCGACGCCCGGATGGCGGGAGCGGATCTTGACGGTGGCCTCGATCTCTCCGTCCGGCGCGGGGCCGATCCAGTGCAGGCCCTCTCCGGCGAGGCCGGGGGCGAGGAGCTCGTCCTCGCGGCCGACGACGACCCGGTTGGCCTCGGGCTCGACCTCGAGCACGTAGAGCCGCTCGCCGGCGGCGACGCCGAGGCCGCGGCGCTGGCCGACGGTGTAGCGGTAGTAGGGCTCGCCCTCGCCCAGCCGGCGCCCGTCACGGTCGACCACCGCCGCCGGGGCGGCCCGCGCCGGCCGCCCGTAGCGCCCCGGATGGGCCGCGGCCTGCTCCTCGACGAACTCGCGCACCCCGCCGGCGACGAAGCAGAGCTCCATGCTCTCGCCCTTCTCCGCCACCGCCAGTCCCGCCTCGCGCGCCAGCTCGCGCACCTCGGCCTTGGTCTTCTCGCCGAGCGGGAACTCCGCCGCCGCGAGCTGCTCCCGGGTCAGCTCGAAGAGGTAGTAGCTCTGGTCCTTGCCGCGGTCCACGGCGGCGTGGAGCTCGAGGCCGTCGGCGCCGTCGACGATGCGCGCGTAGTGGCCGGTGGCGATCCGCTCCGCCCCCAGCGCCCGCGCCCGCTCGACGAAGAGGTCGAACTTGATCCAGGTGTTGCAGCGCGTGCAGGGGATCGGCGTGCGTCCCTCCAGGTAGTCGGTGACGAAGGGGTCGACGACCTCGCGCCGGAACTCCTCCTCCATCGCCAGCGTGTAGTGCGGGATGCCGACCTGTCCCGCGACGCGCCGGGCGTCGCCCAGGTCGAGGGCGCCGCAGCAGCGGCCGTGGACCGCCTCGCCGGAGCGGTCCCAGAGCAGCATCGAGAGCCCCACCAGCGGGCGGCCGGCGGCGGCCAGGAGCCAGGCGACGACCGAGGAGTCGAGGCCGCCGCTCATGGCGACGGCGGTCAGGCCGCTCATCGGGGGGCGCCCGCCAGCCGCCGCAGCTCGGCAACCTCGCGGGCCAGCACCTCGAGGAGCCGGTCCACCTCCTCTTCCGTGTTCCCCGGGCCGAGGCTCACCCGGATCGAGGAGAGCGCCTCCTCGACCGGCAGACCCATCGCCAGCAGGGCGGCGCTCGGCTCGACCTTGCCCGAGGCGCAGGCGGCGCCGGTCGAGACCGCGAAGCCGGCGAGGTCGAGGCGGATCATCAGCGCCTCGGCGCTGGCGCCGTCGAAGGCCACGTGCGAGGTGTTGGGCAGGCGCGGCGAGCCGGCGCAGTGGACGCGGGCGTCGGCGAGGGCGCCGACCCCGCGCTCGAAGCGGTCGCGCAGCGCCGCCAGCCGCCGTCCCCGCTCCGGCAGCTCCGCCGCGGCGAGCCGCGCCGCCTCGCCGAGACCCGCCACCGCGGCGACGTTCTCGGTGCCGGCGCGGCGGCGGCGCTCCTGGCTGCCGCCGACCAGGAGCGGCGCGAGATCGGCCCCGCCCCGCACCCACAGCGCCGCCGCCCCCAGCGGGCCGTAGAACTTGTGGGCGCCCAGGGTCAGGTAGTCGGCGCCCAGCTCGCCGACGTCCACCGGCACCTTGCCCACCGCCTGCACCGCGTCGGTCAGGATCGGCACTCCCCGCTCGCGGCAGGCGCGCGCCGCTTCGGCCACCGGCTGCAGCGTGCCCAGCTCGTTGCTTGCCAGCATCAGGCAGACGAGGCGGGTCTCGGGAGTGAGCGCGGCGGCGACCCGGGCGGCGTCGACCACGCCGCCGGCGCCGGGGGCGAGGGTCGTCACCTCCATTCCCGCCGCGGCCGCCACCTCGGCGGCCGCCCGCACCGAGGGGTGCTCCAGCGCCGAGATCACCAGGTGTCCGCGGAAGCCCGCCGCCCGCGCCGCGGAGAAGACCACCGCGTTGTTGGCCTCCGTACCCGATGCCGTGAACAGGATCTCCGGCGGGGCGGCGCCGAGCAGGGCCGCCACCCGCGACCTCGCCTCCTCGACCGCCTCGCGGGCCGCCTGCCCGAAGCGGTGGGCCGACGAGGGGTTGCCGTGGCGCTCGCCCAGCCAGGGCAGCATCGCCGCCCGCACCCGGGGATCGACCGGCGAGGTGGCGTTGTGGTCGAAATATGCGGCCGCCATGAACCGTTGATTCTATCGCGCGGCCGACTCACCGGTTTCGGCGTAGGATGCAGCGGATGATGCGATCGAGCCTTCAGCGAAGCGGCAGCCCGCGGCCGCCGGCCGGGGCGCTGGTGGCCGCGGCGCTGGCGGCGTTCCTGGCCGCGAGCGGCCTGCTCGCCGCCGTCAAGGCGAAGGACCTGCCGCAGAGGTACCAGGACTTCCTCGCCGAGGTCGCGCTGCTGATGTCGAAGGAAGAGCGCGAGTCGTTCCTCGAGATCGAGAAGGACTACCAGCGCGACGCCTTCATCGAGCGCTTCTGGCGCATCCGGGATCCCTATCCGGAGACCGCCCGCAACGAGTTCAAGGAGCGCTGGGACGCGCGCGCCGCCAGCGTGCGCAGCGAGATCGGCGACTTCGAGGACGACCGGGCGCGGGTGCTGCTGCTCAACGGCTATCCCGACGGGCTCGTGCGCTACCGCTGCGCCGACCTCTGGCCCGGCGAGGTCTGGTACTACCAGCGCGCCGAGAGCCTGG
>JBFJMD010000045.1:0-10767 GCA_041634115.1 Thermoanaerobaculia bacterium
ACCACGAGCGCTTCGACGGCAAGGGCTATCCCGCCGGGCTGTCCGGCAAGAGCATTCCGCTCGGCGCCCGCATCGTGGCGGTGGTCGACACCTTCGACGCGATGCTGTCGAACCGCCCCTACCGCAAGGGATTCTCGGCGGGGGAGGTCCTGGAGCGGCTCGAGCCGGAGGCGGGAACCCAGTTCGACCCCGACGTGCTGCAGCACTTCTTCGACATCACCTCGCGGCACCTCAGCGAGATCTCGCAGATTCGCGAGCCCGACGGCTAGGCTTCAGTCGACCAGCTCGCCGGCGCGGCGGGTGGCTTCCACCACCGCCTTGATCAGGGTGACGCGGAGGCCGCCCTCCTCCAGCTTGAGGATGCCGTCCATCGTGCAGCCGGCGGGCGTCGTCACGTCGTCCTTGAGCTGCGCCGGCACGTTCTCGGTCTCCAGCACCATCCGCGCCGCACCCAGGCAGGCCTGGGAGGCCAGCTCCGTCGCCACCTGGCGGGGCAGACCGACCTTGACGCCGCCTTCGGCCAGAGACTCGATGATGATGTAGACGAAGGCCGGCCCGCTGGCGCTCAGTCCGGTGACCGCGTTGAACAGCTCCTCTTCGAGCTCGACCGTCCGGCCCAGCCGGTCGAAGAGCGCGCGCGCCGCCGCGCGGTGCTCCCCCAGCGCCCAGCGTCCGCCGCAGAGCGCCGTCATGCCCGCCCCGATCAGGCCGGGCGTGTTCGGCATCGCGCGGACCACCGGAATCTCGGCGTTCAGCCGCCGCTCGATGAACCCGGTGGTGACGCCCGCCGCGATCGACACCAGCAGCTGGCGCGGCGAGAGGACGGGTCCGATCTCGTCGATGACGGCAGCGACGCTCTGCGGCTTGACGCACAGCAGCACCAGATCGGCGCCGTCGACCGCCTCGCGGTTGTCGTCCGTCGTGGCGACCCCCTCCTCCGCCGTCAGCTCGCGCAGCCGCTCGACCCGGCGGCCGGTCGCCAGGATGCGCTCGGCGGCCACGCCGCCGGCGCGCAGGGCGTGGATCAGGGTGCCGCCCATCTTGCCGGCCCCGAGCACGGCCACCCGATCGAGCTTCAGCGCGGCCGCCCCCTCGGCGCCGGAAGCGGGCCGCCGCGTCACGGCTCGGTGGCCTCGCCCGGGTCGACCGGCTCGGCCGGATCGTCCTCAGCGGGGAGCTCCCCGTCCGCCGCCGGCAGCGCCTCCAGGACCGCCCGCGCCTCCTGCGCCCGCGATTCGAGCACGTGGACGACGATGCCCAGCTCGCGGTCGTCGCGGCCGCCGCCCAGCGACCCGAGGGGGAACAGCGCCGACGCCTCCTCCCCCTGGATCGAGAACGGGATCTCGGCCGACTCGAGGACGGAGCGGATCACGGGCACCAGCGAGGCGTCGGCGGTCTCGAACACCTGGACCAGGGCCTCGTCGGCGCCGGGCGCCGGCGGCGAGCCCGCCACCAGCGCGACGCCGCAGTCTTCGCAGCGATCGAAGCCTTCGCGGTACTCGGCTCTGCAGTCGGGACAGTACATGGGACCGGCCGACCCTACACCAGCGCGAAGCGGCGCGCCATCAGCGCCTCCATCGAAGAGATGAAGCGCTCGACGTCGAAGTGCTCGGCGTCGATGATCGCCTGCACGGCGCAGCCCTCGACGATGCTGGCCGCGACCGCGGCCAGGCCCTCGGGCGTGCCGCCGGGAAGACCCTCCGGGTCCTCCCGCAGCACCTCCTCGATGAGCGGTCGAAAGACCTCGCGGAACTGGTCCAGGGCCTCGCGGATCTTGGCCCGCACCTCCGGGTGGCGGGTCCCCATGACCCAGTAGTCGAAGAACAGCTCCACCTGCACCCGCTCGCGGGCGACGCTCTCGACGGCCTTGCGCAGCCGCACCAGGAACCTCTCCCTGGCGGTGGGCAGGTTGAGGATCTTCTCGTGGGTGCCGAGCACGATGGTCCGCCGCAGCAGCCAGTCGAGCAGCGCCACCAGCAGGGCGTCCTTGGTCTTGAAATAGAAGAACACGAGGCCGCTGCTCAACCCCGCCTCCTTGGCCACCCGCCGCACCGTCAGTCCGTCGAGGCGGTCCCTGGCGGCGACGCGAAAAGCCGCCTCCAGGATCTGCTCGCGGCGCTCGGCCTCCGTGGCTCTCTGACCCGGCATGCTCTGTCGCTCTCCGATCGAAGACGGCGGGGGCCGTCCACGGCCGCCCGCCACGCTCATATTCTACCGCCGCCGGCCGCCCGCGGCCCGATCGCGCCGGGCGCCGGCTTCAGCTTCGGTTGGTGGACACCCAGAAGGCGACGCTGACGACGACGAAGTGGACGGCGACGAGCTCGCAAGCCACGAAGATCAGGTAGTACCAGAGCCGGTCGAGCAGGCCGGTGGGCAGGAGCAGGCCCAGGTACACGATCCCCAGGGCCAGCAGCGAGTAGAAGGTGTAGTAGTAGTCTTGCGTGGTGACCAGCTCGGTGAGAAAGAAGAAGCTGATGTTGAGCACGACCAGCAGGTTGGTGAAGCGGCCCAGGTTGGCCCAGTAGACCGCGTTGTTCGCCTGGAAGTGCTCCTTCAGTCTCACCGCCCTGCCTCCGTCCCGCCGGGAAGATAAGATACTCCAATCCAGAGCGCGCGAGTCCACGACTTCCCAATCCCGACATACGAGCACCGCCACGGCCCTCTCGAGGAGAGATCCATGAGGCAGAAAGCGCAGGTGGTCATCGAACGGTTCATGAGCGGACTCGTTCGCCGCAACCCCGGCGAGCCGGAGTTCCATCAGGCCGTCCGCGAGGTGGCCGACAGCGTGACCCCCTTCATCCTCGACCACGAGAAGTACCGCAAGGCGCAGATCCCCGAGCGGATGACCGAGCCCGACCGCATCATCATCTTCAGGGTCTGCTGGGAGGACGACAACGGCAGCATCCGCGCCAACCGCGCCTGGCGGGTGCAGTTCAACAACTCGATCGGCCCCTACAAGGGGGGCATGCGCTTCCATCCCACGGTGACCCTAGGGGTGCTGAAGTTCCTGGGCTTCGAGCAGGTCTTCAAGAACAGCCTCACCGGCCTGCCGATGGGCGGCGGCAAGGGCGGCTCCAACTTCAACCCCAAGGGCAAGAGCGACCGCGAGGTCATGCGCTTCTGCCAGTCGTTGATGATCGAGCTGCACCGCCACATCGGCGACGACATCGACGTGCCGGCGGGCGACATCGGCGTCGGCCCGCGCGAGATCAGCTTCATGTTCGGGCAGTACAAGCGGCTGGAGAACCGCTTCACCGGGATCCTCACCGGCAAGGGGCTGAGCTTCGGCGGCAGCTTGATCCGCACCGAGGCGACGGGCTACGGCTGCGTCTACTTCATGCAGAACATGCTGGAGATGAAGGGAGAGGGGCTCGAGGGCAAGGTCTGCAGCGTCTCGGGCTCCGGCAACGTCGCCCTCTACACCATCGAGAAGCTCGTGCAGCTCGGCGCCAAGGTGGTGACGGCCTCCGACTCGGGGGGCTCGATCCACGATCCGAAGGGGCTCGACCCCGACAAGCTGGCCTGGCTCAAGGAGCTGAAGGAGGTGCGCCGCGGCCGCATCAGCGAGTACGCCGAGAGGTTCCCGAGCGCCACCTTCCACGACAAGACGCGCCCCTGGGGGGTCAAGGTCGACCTCGCCTTCCCCTGCGCCACCCAGAACGAGCTCGACGTCGAAGACGCCCGCAACCTGATCGACAACGGGGTCATCGCGGTGGCCGAGGGCGCGAACATGCCCTGCTCGATCGACGCCGGGCGGGCGTTCATCGGCGGCGGCATCCTCTACGCGCCCGGCAAGGCCGCCAACGCCGGCGGCGTCGCGGTCTCCGGGCTGGAGCAGAGCCAGAACGCCCTGCGCATCACCTGGTCGCGGGACGAGGTGGACACGCGGCTGAAGAGGATCATGCGCGACATCCACGCCCGCTGCGTCGAGCACGGCCAGGGCCGCGACGGCTTCATCAACTACGTGAAGGGCGCCAACATCGCCGGCTTCGTGAAGGTCGCGGACGCGATGCTGGCCTACGGCGTGGTCTGACGGCGCGAGCCGAGGATCTTCCAGATCGCTTCGTTCAGGCTCTTGCGCAGGTCGCCGCCCTTCTCGAGCACCGCTTCCACCCGGCGACTGATGCGGTCGAAATCGTCCTCTCCCATCCTCGCGCCCGTGACCACGATCACCGGCAGGTGGTCGTACCGCGGGTCCTCGCGCAGCTTCTCGAGGAACTGCGCGCCGCCCATCACCGGCATCATGAGATCGAGGATCACCAGATCGGGCTCGAACGTCTCGAGTTTTTTCAGGGCCTCGAGGCCGTTTCGGGCCAGCTCGATCCGCGAGTTGGTGCGCTTCACGTAGGTGGCGATCAGCTCGCGGTCGTCGTCGCTGTCGTCGACGATCAGCACCTTGCCGTTCGCCGGGGCGAGGTTCCGCCGCAGCACCCGTGAAAGCTCGGGCGTGTCGATGGGCTTGTCCAGGATGTCCACCTCGCCGAGCACGCCGCCCCGGTTCTCGCTCCCGGCGACGCTCACGATGATCACCGGCAGTTCGCGCAGCGCCTCCTCGCGCCGCAGCCGCCGCAGGACCTCCCAGCCGTCGAGGCCCGGCATGAGGAGGTCGAGAGTGATCAGGTCGGGGAGGTGCTCGCGGGCCAGCCGCAGACCCTGCTCGCCCGAGTTGGCGGCGAGCACCTGGCAGCCCAGGTCGTGGAGGAAGTGGGTCAGCAGCCCGCGGGCGTCGGGATCGTCGTCGATCACCAGCACCACCTTGTCGTCGAAGCCCTCGACCTGCACCGCCGCGGCGCCCTGGTCGGTCCACCTTCGCCGCGGGGGTCCGGCCGGCGCCTCCCCGGCCGCGGCGGCCGCCTCCCGCCCCAGCCGGACGGTGAAGACCGTCCCCCGGCCGAGCTCGCTCTCGACGCCGATCTCGTAGCCGAGGAGATTGCACAGCGAGCGGCAGATCGCCAGGCCCAGGCCCGAGCCGGCGTAGCTTCGCGAGGTGCTCGACTCGACCTGCTCGAACGTCTCGAAGATCAGGTCCAGCTTGTCCTCGGGGATACCGATGCCGGTGTCGCTGACCTCGATCGAGCCCGGCTCCATCGTTCCCGGCCGGGTCGAGACCCTGACCTCCACCTTTCCCTTCTCGGTGAACTTCAAGGCGTTGCCGATCAGGTTGAAGAGGATCTGGGTCAGCTTGCGGGCGTCGGTTCTCAGCGTGGCGAGCCCCTCCGGCACCACCGCCGACAGCTCGACGTCGCGGCCGGCGACCCGGTCCTCGAACTGCGCCAGCGCGTGGGAGACGAGCTCGCCCACGTCTTCGTCGCCCCACTCCACCTCGACCTTTCCCGCCTCGATCTTGGCGAGGTCGAGCAGCTCGTTGATCAGGTTGAGAAGGTGCTCGCCGTTGACCCGGATCCTCTCCAGGTACTTGCGCTCCTGCTCCTTCAGGCTCGCCCCACCGCCGCGCATCAGGACGTTCGAGAAGCCGATCACCGAATTGAGCGGAGTTCGCAGCTCGTGGCTCATCTTGGCCAGGAACTCGCTCTTCGCCCGGTTCGCGGCCTCCGCCTCCTCCTTGGCCGCCTTGAGCGCCGCCTCCGCCGTCTTGCGCTCCGTGATGTCGCGCGCCACCGCGTAGATCAGATGATCGGACTCGGCCGGAACCGCGCTCCAGTAGAGCCAGCGGTACTCGCCGCTCTTCGTCCGATAGCGATTGTCGAAGGAGGTGATGACCGCGCCCTCGGCGATCCGGCTCGCCGCCTCCACCGTGGAGTCACGGTCGTCGGGGTGGACGAAGCTGACGAAGGGCTCGGCCATGAGCTCTTCGCGGGTGTAGCCCAGCGTCTCCTCCCAGACCTCGTTGAGCGCCGTGAAGTAGCCGTCGAAGTTCGCGACGCAGAGGAGATCGCTGGACAGCGAGAAGAAGCGGTCGTAGTGCTCCTGGGTCTTCCTCCGCGCCTCGACGCTCTCGAGCACCTGTCGCTCCAGGCGCGCCACCTGCGAAAGGCGCACCTCGTCCTCGACCATCGCCGCCAGGTCGCGCAGCAGGTCGACCTCCGCCTCCGACATCTGCCGCGGTTTCGTGTCCCGAACGCTCAGCGCCCCGATGCGGCTGCCGTCCGGCGCCTTCAGCGGGTGGCCCGCGTAGAAGCGGATGCGGGGGCCGCCGACGACCGCGGGGTTGTCGGCGAAGCGCTCGTCCCGGGTGGCGTCGGGGACGATCAGGGTCTCGTCGTGGAGGATCGCGTGACCGCAGAAGGAGAGGGCGCGCGGACTCTCCCGCTCGTCGAGCCCGTCGCAGGACACGAACCACTCCCGATCCGCGTCGACGAGCGAGATCGTCGCGATCGGGGCGCGCAGCGTGCGCTTGGCGAGCCGGGTGATGCGATCGAACCGCTCTTCGGCGCTGCGGTCGAGCAGCTCCAGCTCGTGGAGGGCCTCGAGCCGCCGCAGCTCGTCCTTCGGGATCGGGGCCTCTCTCATGTCGATCCCAACCATAACAGCGCCGCGACGGGCCGGAACGTGAAAAGGCCCCGAGCCCTGTCGGGGCCCGGGGCCTCGGTGGTTTGCCTCGGTGGCGTTGGGTTCCCCCGGTTCGGGGTCGCCCTCCAGTGCGCCACGGACGCGGACGGAGGACCCCTCTACGGGGACGCCACCTCCATCAAACCGTGTTTATCAAGATCCACTGGACCACCTCCTTTCTGGGCGAATCCGCAATCGGCGGGTCCCAACCCGCCCGGCTCCGCAGGCCGCCCCAGCCTCGAGAGCCGCCGCGAAGCCCCTGCCCGGGGCCCACGGGGGCGATGGCGAGATGTTGGAAGATCGCTCGCCACTTGTCAAACCCGGCCGCAGCGTCGCGCCCCCCTGTTGTACTCTCTCGCCGCGAGCCGCGAAAGCCTCCAGGAGCCATGGCCGCCGCCAAGAACCCGCCGGACGACCGGCGCCCGACCCGACCCGGAATGCTCGATCTGCCGCTGCGGCCCGGCGAGGACCGGCCGGCGGCTCGAAAGGCGCCGGCGGCGGCGCCCGAGGACCCCGGCGCCCGGCCGCGGCGCCCGCCGGCGGCGGAGCCGGAGCCGGACGTCCGCTGGGTGCCGGAGCAGCGGGCCCGCAGGTCGCACCCGGGGCGCTGGATCGCCGCGATCCTGCTGCTCGCGGCCGGCGCGCTCGTCGGCTGGTTCGTCCTCGAGCCGACCCCGGCCGAGGCCGTCTTCACCCCCTCCGCCCTCGAGTTCGAGGAGCGGCGGGTGGGCACCTCGACCGACCCCCTCGAGCTGACCGTCGCCAACCGGGGCGAGCGGCCGATGATCCTCGACGCGCTCCGCCTCGCCGGCGACGCGCCCGAAGACTTCATCGTCGAGCGCGACGAGTGCACCGGGGTCCCCCGCGCCACCGGCGAGAGCTGTACCGTGGCGCTGCGCTTCGAGCCGCGCGCCGCCGGCGTCCGGCGGGCGGTGCTCGAGCTGGTCGGCAATCTCGGCCGCGGAGTCAAGTCGGCGCCGCTGCTCGGCCGCGGGGCGGCGCCGGTCATCGGCCTCGACCGGACCGAGCTGGAGTTCGGCGGGCAGCAGGTGGGGGGCGCCACCGACCCGGGCGCGGTGGAGGTCGCCAACCTGGGCTCGGCGCCGCTGGAGATCGCCCGGGTCCGGCTCGTCGGCGAGCACGCCGGAGATTTCGCGCTCAGCGACGGCTGCTCGCGGCGGACCGTGGCGCCGGGCAGGACCTGCCGGCTCGAGGTCACCTTCCGGCCCCGCGCCGCGGGCGACAAGGAGGCCCGGCTCGAGATCTCCAGCGACTCCGCCGGCGAGGGGCAGGCCGTCTCCCTGACCGGCCTGGGACTGTGGACCGGTCCCGCTTTCCAGGCGGCGCCGGCCCAGATCGACTTCGGCGAGCAGCGCGTTGGCCGCGCCGCCGAGCCGCGCGAGACGGTCCTCACCAACCGCTCGGCCGCCCCGGCGTCGATCGCCGGCATCGCCGCCAGCGGCGACGGCTTCGAGGTGGACGGCGCCGGCTGCCTCGGCCGCTCCCTGGCGCCGGGCGCGACCTGCCGCGTCCGCGCCACCTTCACCCCCGCCGCCGACGGCCCGGCCGCCGGCGCGCTCACCGCGCGCGAGGCGGACGGGGCCGGCTCGCGCGTCGCGCTGCGCGGCTTCGGGGTCTCGCCCCGCCTCACGCTCCAGCCGGAGAGCCTCGACTTCGGCGACCTGCGAGCGGGCCGCGGCGCCGCCACCCGGAGGCTCGCGGTGGCCAATCCGGGCCGGGCGCCGCTGGCGGTGGAGACGGTCGCCCTCGGCGGTCCGGACGCGCGGCTCTTCGATCTCCGGGTCGACGACTGCTCCCGCAGGAGCGTGCCGGCGAACGGCTCCTGCGCCCTCGAGGTGGCCTTCCGGCCCGAGCGCCCGGAGATCGCCCGCGCCCGGCTCACCGTGACCTCGGACGCGCCCGACGGCGCGCGCTCGGTGGCGCTGACCGGGCGCGGCACCGCCCCGGCGCTGACGCTCGACCGGCAGCGGCTCGACTTCGGCGAGGTCCTGCGCGGCTCCTCGGCGAGCGGCGCCCTGGCCTTCAGCAACTCCGGCTCCGCGGCGCTCGACGTCCAGGCGGTCCGCGTCGAGGGCGGGGACCGCGGCGACTTCCGGGTGACCGACATCTCCTGCCGCCTGGACGACGGCCTGGCGCCGGGCCGGCGCTGCCCGGTGACGGTGCGCTTCGCGCCGGCCGCGGAAGGGCCGCGATCCGCGAAGCTCGTGCTGCGCCACGACGGCCCCTCGAGCCCCGACGAGGTCTGGCTCTTCGGCACCGGGCGCGAGCCGCTCCCCGGGTTCGAGCTCTCGCCGCGGAGCTTGCGTTTCGACGACGTGGCCGTCGGCCAGCGCGGCCGGATCGAGACGCTGACCGTGCGCAACCCGGGCGCCGGTCGCCTGGTGCTGCGGGAGATCGGCCTCTCCGGCGCCGACGCCGCGGACTTCCAGATCGTGCCCGGCTCCTGCGAGGGGGCGCCGTCGATCGCCCCCGAGAGCTCCTGCACCGTCGGGCTGCGCTTCGCGCCGCTGGCCGCCGGCGATCGCCGCGCCACCCTCGTCGTCCGCCACAACGCCCCGGGCCGGAGCGGCGAGGCCTCGCTCTCCGGCCGCGGCGTCGGCCCCCCCGAACCCTAGATCGCGGGATCCGCCCTGGCGAACCCCTATCTCGAGCTGCTGCGCGACAACCGCGACTACCGGCGGCTCTGGATCGGCTCGGCGACCTCTTTTCTGGGCGACTGGTTCAACACCATCGCGCTCTACACGCTGGTGCGCGAGCTGACCGGCTCGCCCTTCGCCCTGGGCCTGGTCTTCGTCACCAAGATGCTGCCCTTCGCCCTGGCCTCGCCGGTCGCCGGGATGCTGGTCGACCGCTTCAACCGGCGGCGGCTGATGATCGCCACCGACCTCGCCCGGGCGCTGGTGGTCGCCGCCTTCCTGGTGATCGACGAGGTCGGCGAGCTGCCGCTCCTCTACGGCCTGATCTCGCTCCAGGTGGTGCTCGGCGCGGTCTTCATCCCGGCCAGGAGCGCCTCGATCCCGAACGTCACGAGCGACCGGGAGCTCTTGACCGCGAACGCCCTCGGCGCCGTCACCTGGTCGTCGATCCTGGCGCTCGGCGCCGCCCTCGGCGGCTTCGCCACGGATCTCCTCGGGGTGCGCGCCGTCTTCGTGCTCGACGCCCTCTCCTACCTGGTCTCGGCCTTCTTCATCTTCCGGACGCCGATCCCGCAGAAGACCCAGCCCGCCGCCGGCGCCCCGATCGCCTCCGCGTTCGCCGAGATCGGCGCCGGCTGGCGGCACATGCTGCGCAACCCGCCGATCGGCCGCATCGCCTTCGCCAAGGCCGGCTGGGCCCTGGGCGGCGGCGCCCTCGTCTACATGCTCGCGCTCCTCGGCGAGGAGCTCTACCCGGCGGCGCCGGCGATCGGCATCGGCATCCTCTACTCGGCGCGCGGCGTCGGCACCGGCGTCGGCCCGGTGGCGGGGCGCGCCTGGATCCCGGACGAGCGCCACTGGCCGACCATGCTCGGCCTCGGCATCGCCGCCAGCGGCCTCTTCTACCTGGTGGTCGGCAGCCTCGCCTGGAGCCCGTTGCCGGTGATCCTGCTGGTGCTCCTCGCCCACGCCCCCAGCGGCGCCAACTGGGTCTTCTCGACCGTCATGCTGCAGCGCCGCACCGAGGACCGCTACCGCGGCCGCGTCTTCGCCACCGAGTGGCTGCTCGTCACCCTCGCCGACACCCTGGCGATCGTCGCCGCGGCCGCCCTGCTCGAATCCGGGCTCGCCGGTCTGCGGACCGCGATCCTCGCCTTCGCCGCCCTCCAGGTCGCCTGCGGCCTCCTCTGGCTGCTCCTCGTCGTCCCCGCCGAGCGGCGCGCCGTGTAGCCCGCGGGACCGCGAGCTTGCGCCCGGCCCGCCCGCGGCCGAGAATGCGGCCACCGATGATGAAGACCGTCGCCGTCGCCTCGCGCAACCCGGTCAAGGCGCGCGCCGCCCTCGGCGGCTTCCGGCGCATGTTCCCGGGCGAGGAGTTCCGGGTCGAGACGGTGTCCGTGCCCTCCGGCGTCGCCACCCAGCCGGCCTCGGACGAGGAGACCCTCGAAGGGGCGCTCAACCGCGCCCGCCGCGCCGCCGAGGCCGCCCCCGGCGCCGACTACTGGGTCGGCATCGAGGGGGGCGTCGAGGACGGCCCGGGCGGCATGGCCGCCTTCGCCTGGGTCGTGGTGCTCGGCGACGGCCGGACCGGCCGCGGCCG
>JBFJMD010000046.1:0-10640 GCA_041634115.1 Thermoanaerobaculia bacterium
CGGCGAGACCGGCTTCCACCCCTGCTACAACGGCAACATCCTGGTCAACGCCTTCGCCCTCGGCGTCGCCCGCCGCGAGCGGATCTTCCTCGCCCGCGCCAGCGGCGAGGGCAACCCGGTGCTCTACGTCGGCAGCCGCACTGGGCGCGACGGCATCCACGGGGCGACGATGGCTTCGGAGGCCTTCGGCGCCGAGAGCGAGTCGAAGCGGCCGACCGTGCAGGTCGGCGACCCGTTCACCGAGAAGGTCCTGCTCGAGGCCTGCCTGGAGGCGATGCGGACCGGCTCGGTGGTGGCGATCCAGGACATGGGCGCCGCGGGGCTGACCAGCTCGGCCTTCGAGATGGCGGGCCGCGGCGGCACCGGGGTGCGCCTCGACCTCGACCGGGTGCCGCTGCGCGAAGAGGGGCTGACCCCCTACGAGATGATGCTCTCGGAGTCCCAGGAGCGGATGGTGGTGGTCGCCGAGCGCGGCCGCGAAGAGGAGGTGGCGCGGGTGTTCCGGCGCTGGGGCCTCGAGGTGTCGACGGTCGGCGAGGTGGTCGGCGGCGGCCGGGCGCTCATCACCTGGCGCGGCGAGACGGTGGCCGACATGCCGGTCGGGCCGCTCACCGACGCGGCGCCGGTCTACCGGCGGCCGGTGGCGGTGCCGGCCGACCTGGAGCGGCGCCGGCGGCCGCCGGAGGTGCCGGCCCCGGCCGATCCCGGCGCCGCGCTCGAGGCGCTGCTGGCGACCCCCGAGCTGGGCAGCAAGGAGTGGATCTGGCGCCAGTACGACCACACCGTGCGCACCAACACGATCGCCGGCCCAGGCGGCGACGCCGCGGTCCTGCGGATCAAGGGCACCCGGCTCGGCCTGGCCCTGGTCTCCGAGGTCAACCCCGTCTACTGCTCGCTCGACCCCGGCGTCGGCGCCGCCCAGGCGGTGGCCGAGGCCGTCCGCAACCTCGCCTGCGTCGGCGCCGAGCCGGTGGGAGTCACCGACTGCCTGAACTTCGGCAACCCGGAGAACCCGGCGGTCGCCTGGCAGTTCAGGGAGGCGGTGCGGGGCATGGCCGCCGCCTGCCGCGAGCTCGGGGTGCCGGTGGTCTCGGGCAACGTCTCCTTCTACAACGAGACCGAGGGACGCTCGATCTACCCGACGCCGACGGTGGCGATGGTGGGGGTGCTGCAGGCGCTCGACGGGCGGCGGCCGCCGGCGGCGGGCTGGGTCGAGTCAGGGGACCGCGTCGTTCTGCTGGGCGAGGACCGGGGCGAGTTCGGCGGCTCGGCCTACCTCCGGCTGCTCTACGGCGTCGAGGCCGGGCGGCCGCCGGCGGTCGAGCTCGACGCCGAGCGGCGTCTCGCCGGCCTGCTGCGGCGGCTCGCCGGCGAGGGCTTGGCGTCGGCGCTCCACGACCTTTCGACCGGGGGGCTGGCGGTGGCGCTGGCGGAGGCCTGTTTCGAGCGCCGGTTGGGGGCCTCGATCTCGGTCGACCTGGCGCCCGAGCGGCTCTTCTCGGAGAGCCAGGCGCGGGCGCTGGTGGCGGCGCCCCCGGCGGCGGTCGACGCCGTCCTCGCCGCCGCCGAGGCGGCCGGGGTGGCGGCGCGCGAGGCGGGGGCGGTGGGCGGCGAGGAGCTCGTCGTGCGCTTCGACGGCGGCGTCCTGGCGCGCCCGGTCGCGGCGCTCGCCGAGCGCTGGGAGCGGGCGCTGCCGCTCGCCCTGGGCATGGGCTGACTCGAAGGCGGTTCCACCATGTGCGGCATCTTCGGCATCGAAGGCCATCCCGACGCGGCGAACTTCGCCTACCTCGGCCTCTACGCCCTCCAGCACCGGGGGCAGGAGAGCGCCGGCATCGTCGCCTGGAACGGCGAGCAGGTGCGGGTCCACCGCGAGATGGGGCACGTCGCCGACATCTTCCGGCAGCGGGTCCTGGAGCGCCTCCAGGGCGACCGGGCGATCGGCCATACGCGCTATTCGACCTCGGGACGGAGCGTGATGGTCAACGCGCAGCCGATCGTGGTGAAGACCTCGATGGGGCCGCTGGCGGTGGTCCACAACGGCAACCTGGTCAACGCGGTCGAGCTGCGCCGGCAGCTGGAGAGCGAGGGCTCGATCTTCCAGACCACGAGCGACACCGAGGTGATCCTGCACCTGATGGCGCGCAATCCGCGCCGCGACGTCGTCGAGTCGCTCATGGTGGCGCTGGAGCAGGTGCGCGGCGCCTACTCGCTGCTCTTGATGAGCAGCTCGTGCCTCATCGCGGCGCGCGACCCGTTCGGCTTCCGGCCGCTGGTCATGGGCGCCTGCCAGGGCTCGCCCTGTTTCGCGTCGGAGAGCTGCGCCTTCGACCTGATCGAGGCGCAGCCGGTGCGCGAGCTGGAGCTCGGCGAGGTGGTGGTGGCGCGGGGCGGGGCGATCGAGTCGTTCAAGCTGCCGGAGCCGCCCGAGCCCACCCGCTGCGTCTTCGAGCAGGTCTACTTCGCGCGCCCCGACAGCGTGATCTTCGGCGACGCGGTCTCCGCCTCGCGGCTGAAGATGGGCGCGCACCTGGCGCGCGAGGCGCCGGCGGAGGCGGACGTCGTCGTGCCGGTGCCGGACAGCGGCCTCTTCGCCGCCCTCGGCTACGCGCGCGAATCGGGCCTGCCGCTCGAGTTCGGGCTGATCCGCAATCACTACGTCGGCCGCACCTTCATCGAGCCCAAGCAGTCGATCCGCCACTTCGGCGTCAAGGTCAAGCTCAATCCGGTCGTCGGGCTCATCCGCGGCCGCAGCATCGTGCTCGTGGACGACTCGATCGTGCGCGGCACCACCTCGCCCAAGATCGTGAAGATGCTGCGCGACGCCGGCGCCTACCGGGTGCACGTCCGGATCTCCTGCCCGCCGACGGCCTGGCCCTGCCACTACGGCATCGACATGCCGACCCGCGAGGAGCTCGTCGCCTCGAATCACACGGTCGAGGAGATCCGCCAGATGATCGACGCCGACAGCCTCGCCTACCTGTCGCTCGAGGGGATGCTGGCCGCGGTCGGCGGCGGCGCGGAGAGCTACTGCACCGCCTGCTGGACCGGCGAGTACCGGGTGCCGCTCTCCTCGGAGGACCGGCGGCAGATCGAGCTCTTCCCGATCGAAGCGGAAGACGGGGACTAGCGCGGCCGATGGCTGGCGATCGCAGGTCGGGGTGGGCGCGCCGCCTCGCGCTGGCGGCGGCGCTGGCGCTCGCCGCCCTGGCGGCGGTCGCCTGGGCGCGGGGCTGGCGCCTCGGCCTGCTGCGGACCGCCGCGGCGGGCGCGCCGGCCGCCGCCCTGGACTTCGCGGTCAACGGGAGCGGCGGGCGGCTGGAGCGCGCGGGGGCGGCCGCGGGCGCCGTCCGCAACCTGATCCTGATCGTCGGCGACGGCATGGGGTTCAACCACCTCGCCGCGGCGCGCGCCGAGATCGCCGGGGTCAACGGCCGGCTCTTCCTGGAGCGGCTGCCGGTCGCCGGCTGGGTGACCTCGCCGGCGCTCTCGGAGCTGCGCACCGATTCGGCCTCGGCGGCGACCGCGCTCGCCTCCGGCGAGAAGACCCAGCGCGGCATGGTCGGCCGGACGCCCGACGGGCGCAGCCCGCGCACCCTGGTCGAGGCGGCGATCGAGCGCGGGCTCTCGGCGGGGCTCGTCACCAGCGCGGTGATCGTCGACGCGACGCCGGCGGCCTTCGTCGCCCACGTGGACTCGCGCGACATGCTGGGGGAGATCTCGGCCCAGATGGCGGCCTCGGGGGTCGAGCTGCTGGCGAGCGAGGGCCCGGGCGGCAGCACCTCGGCGTCGCGCCGGCTCGAGGCGGGGGCGCTGGGCCGCTTCGAGGAGGCCGGCTACCGGGTCTTCCGGGACTGGCGGCGGCTGCGCGAAGGGCCGCCGCCCGCGGGGGTCCCGGTGCTGGCCGTGCTCGAGGCCGGGGCGATCGCCCAGCGCCGCGACCCCTCGCTCACCGAGCTCGCCGGCTTCGCCCTGGAGCGGCTCGCGGGATCCGCGGAGGGCTTCTTCCTCCTGGTGGAGGAGGAGGAGACCGATTCCGGCGGCCACGCCAACGACCTCGCGCGGGTGGTGGCGGCGATCCGCGACCTGGACGGGGTGGTGCGGCTCGCGGTGGAGCACGCCCGCCGCGCGGGCGACACCCTGGTGGTCGTCACCTCGGACCACGAGACCGGGGGCCTGGTCGTCGTCGACGGCGCCGCCGGCGGGCCGCTCTCCTACTACTGGTCGAGCCGCGACCACACCGCGGCGCCGGTGCCGCTGCTGGCCTACGGGCCGGGGGCCGAGCGGCTGGCCGGGGTGCTCGACATCTCCGAGATCCCGGGCATCCTGGCGGAGCTGATGGGGCTCGAGCTGGGAGCAGGCGAGACGGCGCCGGCCGGGGTCGGCGACCCGGTGCGGGCGGCGCCGGAGGAGTCCGCGGCGGCGCCGGCGGACCCGGGGCCCGGGAGGGGCGGCGGGTGACGGCGGCCCGCAAGAAGGGCGCCTACGCCGCGGCCGGGGTCGACATCGACGCCCAGGAGCGGGCGCTGGCCGGGATCCGGGAGAGCGTGCGCTCGACCTTCACCCCCGGGGTGCTCTCGGACCTGGGCAGCTTCGGCGGCCTCTACCGGCCCGACCTGGCCGGTCTCGACGACCCGGTGCTGGTGGCCTCGGCCGACGGGGTGGGCACCAAGCTGGCGGTGGCGCGGATGGCGGACGATTTCTCGACGGTCGGCCGCGACCTGGTCAACCACTGCGTGAACGACATCCTGGTCCAGGGGGCGACGCCGCTCTTCTTCCTGGACTACGTGGGGGCCGGCCGGCTCGAGCCGCGGCGGATGGCGGAGCTGGTCGGTGGGGTGGCGGCGGCCTGCCGCGAGAACGGCTGCGCGCTGCTCGGCGGCGAGACCGCCGAGATGCCCGGCTTCTACCGCGCCGGCGACTACGAGCTGGTCGGTTTCATCGTCGGCCTGGTGGACCGGGCGGCGGTGCTCGACGGCGGCCGGGTGCGGCCCGGGGACCTCCTCGTCGGCCTGCCCTCGTCGGGCCTCCACACCAACGGCTACACCCTCGCCCGCAAGATCCTGTTCGACGACCTCGGCCTGGGCCTCGCCGACCGCCTGCCGGGGGCCGCGTCGGGCCGCACGGTGGGCGAGCTGCTGCTGGCTCCCCATCTCTCGTATCTCGGCCCGCTCGCGCCGCTCCTCCGCCACCCGGCGCTCCACGCCCTGGCCCACGTCACCGGCGGCGGGCTGAGCGACAACCTGCCGCGGGTGCTGCCCGCCGGGACCCGGGCCGAGATCCGGGTCGGCAGCTGGGAGATCCCGGAGCTGTTCCACCTGCTGCAGGAGCGCGGCGAGGTGGGGAGCGAGGAGATGTTCCGGGTCTTCAACATGGGCGTCGGCATGGTCGCGATCGTCGATCCGGCGGGGGCGGCCGAGGTCTTCGCCCGCCTGCGCGAGGCGAAGCAGCCGGCGTTCGCGATCGGCACGGTCGAGGAGGGGGGCTCCGGCGTGGTCTACGAGCTGCCCCCGGAGGCGGCGCGATGACCGCCCGGGTGGCCATCCTGCTCTCCGGCCGGGGCAGCAACTTCCTGGCCCTGCACGGCGCGATGGAGCGGGGCGAGGTGCCGGCGCGCATCGCGGTGGTGATCTCCAACGTCGCCGAGGCGGCGGGCCTGGAGAAGGCGCGGTCGCTGCGGCTGCCGACGGTGTCGATCCCCCACAAGCTCGAGCCGAGCCGCCGCGCCCACGAGGCCAAGGTGCTCGACGCGCTGCGCCACGCCGAGGCCGAGTGGATCTGCCTGGCCGGCTACATGCGCCGCCTGTCGCCGGCCTTCGTGGCCGAGTATCCGCAGCGGATCCTCAACATCCACCCCAGCCTGCTGCCGGCGTTTCCCGGGCTGGAAGCCCAGCAGCAGGCGGTCGAGTGGGGGGTGAAGGTCTCGGGGTGCACGGTCCACCTGGTGGACGAGGAGCTGGACCACGGGCCGATCGTGGTGCAGCGCACGGTGGCGCTCAAGGAAGACGACAACGCGGCGTCGCTCGCCGCCCGCATCCTGGTCGAGGAGCACAAGGCGTACCCGGAGGCGCTCAAGCGCCTGGTGACCGAGCGCTGGCGCGTCGCCGGCCGCCGGGTCGTCTTCTCCTGAGCGGCCGGTGAGAAGGTCTGTCTAGCGCCCGCGCCGGCGCCAGATGGCGGGCAGCCGCGCCAGGATCAGGAGGACGAAGAGCGGGTATCTCGAGTACCGGGGCCAGAGCCGCCGCGGCTCCATGGCGAAGCGGAACAGCCACTCCAGCCCGCAGCGCCGGATCCAGCGCGGCGCCTGGCGCCGGCGACCGGAGAGGAAGTCGAACGCGGCGCCCACCCCGATCGAGACCGCCCGCCGCAGCCGGCGGCCGTGGGACGCCATCCACAGGTCCTGCTTCGGCGACCCGAGCCCCACCCAGACCAGCCGCGCGCCCGACGCCTCGATGCGGCGGACGATGGCCTCGCCCTCTTCGGCTCCGAGCGGCCCGAAGGGCGGCGAGTAGCGGCCGGCGATGGCGACGCCGGGAAAGCTCTCCTCGAGGCGGCGGCGGAGCCGCTCGTTCACCGCCTCCTCGCCGCCCAGCAGGAAGTGGCTCCATCCCCTCGCCACCGAGAGACCGCACAGCTCGCGCATCAGGTCCGGGCCGTAGACCCGGCCGGCGCCGCGATGCCCGGCGAGGCGCAGCAGCCAGACCATCGACATCCCGTCCGGGGCCACCAGGTCGGCCGCCTCGAAGGCCCGCCGGACCTCGGGCGTCCGCCGCGCGTCCATCACCCCGTGCGCCGTGGCCAACGAGACGCAGCGGGTCTCCGCGGCGTCGATCCAGCGGCCCACCCGGTCCAGGGCGGCGCTCAGGTCGATCGCGTCGACCGGCACTCCCAGGACGTCGAGGCCGGCTCTCGCGGGCCCGGACTCGGCGCCGGCTGCGCCGCGATGCGCTTCGGAATGGGCCATGAGGGGCGACGGCGGGCGGAGGCGCCTCGATTATCACCCACATCGAGGACGCCGGCCAGACGATCCCGTAGAATCCGTGGAAAGTCCGACCGCGGCCCCTGAGAAAGCCGAGCCGATGACCCGCTCCCGGCCGACCGTCGTCTCCGTGTTCAACCGCTACCGCGAGCGGGGCGGCGAGGAGGAGGTCGTCGACGCCGAGGCCGATCTGCTCGAGCGCCACGGCTGGCGGGTGCTGCGGGCGACGGCGCGGTCCCGGGACCCCGTCGATCTGCGCGACCGCCTGCGGCTGGCCCGCGACGGATTCTGGTCGTCGAGCTGGCGCCGGGACCTCGGCCGCACCCTGGCGCGCGAACGGCCCGACGTCGTTCACGTCCACAACACCTTTCCCCTGATCTCGCCGGCGGTCCTCTACGCCTGCCGCGAGGCGGGCGTGCCGGTGGTGCACACCCTCCACAACTACCGCCTGTTCTGTGCCGCGGCCACGCTGTTCCGGGACGGCCGGCCGTGCCGGGACTGCGTCGGCCGGCTGCCGTGGCCGGCGCTGCTCCATCGCTGCTACCAGCGCTCGCTGCCCCGGACCCTCGTCGCCGCCGGCGCGCAGGCCCTCCACCGCGCGCTGGGCTCCTGGCGCCGGGGGGTGGACCTCTTCATCGCGCCCACCGCGTTCAGCCGCCGGATCTTCGTCGAGGCCGGCCTGCCGGCCGCCCGGGTGGCCGTCAAGCCCAATTTCGTCCATCCCGATCCCGGCCCTTCCGCGGGTCCCGGGGAGTACGCGCTCTTCGCCGGCTCCCTCTCCGAGGGGAAGGGAGTCGGCGATCTGGTCGCGGCCTGGCGGCAGCTCGAGGTCCCGCTGCGGGTGGTGGGCGGCGGGCCCCTGGAGGGGGCGGTGCGCGAGCTCGCGGCCCGTCGACCGAACGTCGAGTACCTGGGCCGGCGGGGCCGGATCGACGTCCTCTCGGCCCTCGGCGGAGCGAGGTTCCTGGTCTTTCCCTCCCGCTGGTACGAGTGCTGCCCGCTCGCGGTGCTGGAGGCCTTCGCCCGTGGGGTGCCGGTGCTGGCGGCAGACGGTGGAGCGGCGGCGGAGATGATCGAAGGCGGCGCGCTCGGCTGGAGCTTCCCGGCGGGCCGCCCGCGAGCGCTGGCGGCGGTCGCCGCGGCCGCGTGGGCCGATGACGCCGGCGCCCGGGAGCGCGGTCGGCGCGCCCGGCTCGCCTTCGAGCGGCGCTACACCGCCGGAGACAACTACCGCCGGCTGGCGAAGCTCTACCGGCGGGTACGGCGCCGGCCGGCCGCCGAGGCGCCGCGGCGGCGCCGGGCGGGGCAACTGGATGCGACGGGCTGAGATCCCCGGCGCTCTTCGGCGCTACGCGGCGGAGCGGGCGGACCGGGACCGCGCGGTCGCGAGCGGCGAGGCCGGCGCCGTGCGCCGGTGGCTGAGCTCCGTCCTGCCGCGGTCGGCGCGCGAGGCCCTCCGCCGGTCGCTGACGCGGCTGATCGCTCCCTACTCCCGGCGGCGGGCGCGGGCGCTGGAGCGCCGAGGGCCGCTGCGGCTCCACCTCGGCTGCGGCCCGACGCGGCTGCCGGGCTGGGTCAACCTCGATCTGGTGGGAAGCCGGGCAGACCTCTACTGGCATCTCGGCGCCGGCCTGCCGTTCGCCGACGGCTCGGCGCGGGCCGTCTTCGCCGAGCACCTCCTGGAGCACCTGTCGCTGGAAGGGGCGATCGGGCTGGTCGAAGAGGCGGCGCGGGTGCTGGCGCCGGGGGGCGTGCTGCGCGTCGGGGTCCCCGACTTCCGCCGCTACGCCGCCGCGTACCTCGGCCGGGGGGAGCTGATCGAGCGCTACCGGCCGGGCCGCCCGACGCCGCTGCTGGCCGTCTCGGAGGTGGCCTTTCTCCACGGCCATCGCTCGCTCTGGGACGAGGAGACCCTCGCCGCGCTGCTGACGGAGGCGGGCTTTCGACGGCCCGCCGCCAGGGCGAGCGGCGAGTCGTCGATCCGGCCGGCCCCCGACAGCCCGCGCCGGCGCGTCGAGACCCTCTACGTCGAGGCCGTCCGGTGATCTCGCGCCGCGCCGCGCCGCGGGTCGTCTACTGGAACAACATGCCGGCGCCCTACGTGGTGGAGCGCTTCGAGACCCTCCACCGGCGCGGCTCGCTGGAGCTTGAGGCCTGGTTCAGCGTCCGCCGAGAGCCCGATCGGAGCTGGGAGGTCCGCGAAGGGGATTGGAGCTTCCGCTGGCGCTATCTGGGCGGGCGGCCGGCGGTCGCGCCGTCGCCGGTCGCGGCCGTCCGCAGCGTGGCCGCCGCCCGGCCCGATCTGCTCGTCGGCCACTACGCGAGCGCCGCCTGGGCGGCGGGGCACCTCGCCGCGCGCCACCTGGGCGTGCGCACCGCGTTCCGGGTGCTGCCGTCGTGGGACCGCTGGGTGGCGCGCCGGCGCTGGAAGGAGTGGGCCAAGCGGCTGCTGTTCTCCGGCGTCGACGGCGTCAAGACGCCGGGTCCGGACGGCGCGCGGCTGGCGCGCGCCTACGGCGTGCCGCGAGAGCGGATCCACTTCGTCACCCAGTCGGTGGACGTCGCCCGCTTTGCCGCCGGCCTGCCGCCCGGCGAGCGCGCCAACCGGCGGCGGGAGCTGGGCCTGTCCGAGCCGGTGTTCCTCTACGTCGGCCGGCTGTGGAGCGGCAAGGGGCTCGACCACCTGCTCGAAGCGCACCGTCGGCTGGCGGCGGCGGCGCCGCAGGCCAGCCTGCTGCTGCTGGGCGACGGCGTGGACGCCGAGCGCTACCGCCGGCTCGCCGCCGACCTGCCGCGGGTCCGCTTCGCGGGCTTCGTGCAGCCGCGGGAGATCGCCTCCTGGTACGCGCTGGCGGACGTCTTCGTCTTCCCGACCCTGGGCGATCCCCATGGCCTGGTGATCGAGGAGGCGATGGCCGCGGGACTGCCGGTGATCGCGACCAGCGCCTGCGGCGACGTGCGGCGCCGCCTGGCCGGCGAGCGCGCGGGCCGCGTGGTGCCGCCGGCCGACGCGCAAGCGCTGGCCGAGCGGATGGCGGAGCTGGCCCGGGAGCCGGCGCTGCGCCGGCGGCTGGGCGCCTGCGGCCGGCGGCTCGCCGCCGAGCGGGGGCACGATCGCTGGGCCGGCGACTTCGAGCGGTTCGTGGAGCGGCTGCTCGCGATGCCGCCCCGGCGGGGGGCCCGCCGGGGGTCGGCTTGACAGGCCTCCGGGGATCCCCTACACTTGAAGGTCCCTGGCGGAGGCTCGCCTCCGCGGGGGTTCTTTGAAGGGGCGCCGGAAGTCGCCGAAAGGCTGGACCGCGGGCGCCTCGAGTAGGGCCTGGTCGATCCCTCAGACGAGCGGTGTGCGGAGACCGGCAAACGCCGGTGGGGCAGAGCTGCCCTCCCCGCGGCCGCCCGCGGGATTGACAGGGAGACCCGGGGTGCGTAGACTGGTTGTTCGCCCTTCGGGTGCGTCGGTTCTTTGAAAACTGAATAGAGGAAGAGTCAACGTCGATTCTCGTAGCCGGATTCTGCCTTCGGGCAGGCGATGGCTACGGCCAATAGCGAGTACTTCGTCGCCGGTCCTTAGCCGGTCGGTGGCGATGAGGATTTCAAACTGGAGAGTTTGATCCTGGCTCAGAATGAACGCTGGCGGCGTGCCTAACACATGCAAGTCGAG
>JBFJMD010000047.1:0-10586 GCA_041634115.1 Thermoanaerobaculia bacterium
GAGCCGAGGAAGTCCTTCGACAAGCGATCTCGGCAGCCAGCCATCAAAGAGGATTTCCCCCTATACCCGAAGGGAACGAGGGTTGGTGGGGGTGATCCGATCGATCTCCCGCCCGGGGAGGGGAGCCGACGAAGTCCTTCGGCAAGCGATCTCGGCAGCCAGCCATCAAAGAGGATTCCCCCCAATACCCGCCTTCACCGACCGATCTCGGCACCCAGCCACCGAAGAGGAACCCCTCGCGCGCGCTGTCAGACCAGCCGGAAGTACCTCGGCGAGGGGGTGAGCTCGACTTCTTCTCCGGATGGGGCCGGGAGCGGGTCGCCGCCGCGGGCGGCGGCCTCGGCGGCGGGGCGGGGGAGGCGCGCCGGGGCCGGCTCGGCGGTCGACCAGCCGACGGCGGTCTCGCCGCCGTCGGCGGTGCGGAAGAGGTAGAGGCGCGCCGGCGACGGCGCGGCGAGGGGACCGAGAAAGGTAGCGCCGGCCAGCCGCCGCTCCAGGAACCGCAGCGCCTCGAACGAGGGGCGCCGCCTGAGGCCGCCGTCGTCCGCCCGGTCCACCAGCCCGTAGCCGCGGGCCACGAGCTGCCACCAGTAGACCCGCTCGACGAGGCCGGTGCCCAGGGTCAGCAGGTAGTAGCGCGCCAGGTAGTCGGCCTGGGTCTCCTCGTCCACCGCCACGTGCTTGCCGGCCGGCGAGTGCGGTCCCTCGATGAGCGGCCAGTTCACCTCCGTGATCCAGCACCGCTCGACCGGATGGCGGGCGGTCTCGGCGATCGCCCGCAGCAGGGCGACCTTGCCGACCGTGTCGAAGCCGAGCTGCCGGTTCTCCGGCGCGCCCCGGCGGTCGACGTAGAGCAAGCTCGTCACCACGTCGAAGCGGGTCACCGGATGCGGCATGTTGAGCACCGCCGCGGTGGCGTGCAGCTCGAAGTCGATGACCGCCGGGCCCATCACCTCGACGTCGCCGCGGGCGCGCAGGGACTCGATCGCCGCGGCGGTCAGATCCAGGTACTCGCGATAGTTCCACACCCCCCACTTGCTGCGGTTGATCGCCTGGCCGATCTGGAAGCGGCGGCCGTAGGGGAGAAAGCGCTCGCCGATCTCCTCGACCGCGGCCCTCCAGCGCCCCAGGTCGCGCACCAGGTCGCGGTTCTGCGGCAGCGCGAAGGAGAGATCGTAGCCGCGCCGGGCGAGCTCGCGGGCGAGCGCCTCGCCGTCGTCGAGCGCTCCCTCCCACGGGTGGAGACGGAGCAGCACGCTCTTGACTCCCAGGTCGTCGAGCGCCGCGAGCAGCCCCGCGGGATTGCCCGGCAGCGGCCGCACGGCCACCCCCGCCGTCCCCCAGGGCCGCGGCCCGGAGTAGAGGCCGGCGCGCAGCTCGCGGTAGCGGCTCCAGACGCGCGGCACCGAGCCGACGGCCGCCATCGCGGTGCGCAGGTGGATCGGCGAGTCCTTGAGCCGCACCAGGGTGCGCTCGAAGCGGCCGGCGTGCTGGTGCGGCTGGTCGGAGAGGTAGTCCCAGACGACCTTGTCGCGGCTCGCCGCGCCGGCCGGGGCCGGCGGGATGTGGACGTGGGCGCGGCGCGGCGCGAAGATCCCGCGGATCGCCCGGAAGGGCCGCCGCGCGGCGTCCTTGAAGCGGTTCTTGACCAGGAAGCCGCGGGCCCAGAGCCCGAAGGCGAGGCTCCACAGGCGCGGATGCCGGGGCGCCGGCCCGAGGTAGGCGCCGAGAAACGCCTCGCGATGGCGGCGGTCGAGCACCGGCAGCCGGCAGAGGTCCTTCAGCCGCCGCCGGACGGTCATCCGCACCCCCAACCGCGCCCGGTTGAGGTCGACCAGGTAGACGGTCGGCGGCGCGGCGGCGCCGTCCTCGTAGCTCACCAGCAGATTGCCGATCGAGACGTCGCGATGCCAGACACCGGCGGCGTGCAGGCGGCGGAGCACCGCCCCCGCCGCCCGGAAGAACGCTTCCTCGTCCACCTCCGGGAAGAGCTCGCGCCGCCGGTCCTGGGCCAGGGCGCGAAAGAGGTAGCGCGCCTCGAAGAACCCCTCGACCTTGCGGCTGACGTAGAAGGAGGGGCCTTCGATGAGGGTCGATTCGATCAGCATCACCGGCTCCGGCGTCGGCACGCCGGCCGCGACCAGCTCGCGGGCGGCCCGCCAGCTCCGGGTCGCCTTGCTGCCGAGCCGGCGCCGCTTGAGCCGCGCCCCCAGCCCCTGGTTCCGGAACTGCTTGACGACGACGCCGACCGCGCCGCCGGGCGCCTGGAGGTCGGCCGCATAGAGATAGTTGCGGCCCCAGTGCAGCGTCTGCCGCGCCGATGCCGGGTCGACCAGCCGCCGCACCTCGCGCTCCAGGTCTTGCGGCCGGTAGCGCTCGGCGACTTCGCCGTAAAAGCCGGGAACGGAGAAGCCGGCCGTCCCCTCGCCGGGCGGCGAACGGTCGACCGCGGGCGAGGTCGGGTCAGCCGGCATGGTGCCCGGGGGCTACTCCTCCGCGATCTCGAAGCGCTCCCGGGGGAGGGCCGGGTCGGCCTCGAGGCGCAGCGGTCCACCCAGGGTCTCTTCGAGCTCTTCGAGCACCTCCCGCTCCTCCCCCCGCAGCGCCTCGAGGACCTCCGGGTGCACCCTGACCAGCGGTCCGGGGCCGCCGGAGGCCGCCGTCCGGATGAACCGCTCGCGCCGCCGCAGCAGCTCGCGCCGCAGCTTGAAGCAGGTGGTCGAGGACGAGAGCACCCGCCCGCTGCCGCCGCACTCCGGGCAGTCCCGGGTCAGCAGGCGCTGCAGGTTGTCGCGGCTTCGCTTGCGGGTGATCTCGACGAGCCCGAAATCCGAGAGGCTCAAGACCTGGTTCTTGGCGCGGTCCTTGCGCAGCTCCGCCTGCAGCGCCTCGAACACCTCCGTCCGGTGCTGCGGCTCGTTCATGTCGATGAAGTCGATCACGATGATGCCGGAGAGGTCGCGCAGGCGGATCTGGCGCACGATCTCCACCACCGCCTCCAGGTTGGTGCGGACGACGGTGTCCTCGAGGCTCGTCTCGCCGACGAAGCGGCCGGTGTTGACGTCGATGGCGACCAGCGCCTCGGTCGGATTGATGACGATGTAGCCGCCCGAGCGCAGCCAGACCCGGGTCTTGAGCGCCGCGTCCAGCTCGGACTCGATGCCGAAGCTGTCGAACAGGCCCCCCTCGTCGTCGAACCTGCGAATGCGGCCTTCCATCTGCGGGTCCATCTCGCGCACCAGGTCCAGGATCCGCTCGTGGACCGCGCCGCCGTCCACCAGGAGCTCGTCGAAATCGTCGCCGAAGCGGTCGCGCACCGAGCGCAGCGCGAGGTCCCAGTCCTCGTGCAGGAGGCTGGGGGCGGCGGCCTCCTCGGCGCGGCGGCAGATCGCCGACCAGCGGCGCTCCAGGAAGTCGAGGTCGGCGGCGAACTCCTCGCGCTCCTTGCCCTCGCCCGCCGTGCGGACGATCAGCCCGTGCTCGTTCGCCTCGAGCGCCTCCAGCAGCCCGCGCAGGCGGTCGCGCTCCTCGGCGTCCCGGATCCGGCGCGAGACCCCCAGGCTGGGCACCGTCGGCACCAGCACGAGGTAGCGGCCCGGCAGCGTGATCTCCGTCGTGATCCGCGCGCCCTTGTTGGGGAGCGGCGCCTTGACGACCTGGACGACCAGGTCCTGGCCCTGCTCGAGCAGCTCCTCGATCGGCGGCAGCTCCTGGACCGGAAACTCGCCGGTCTGCGGGTCGGCCTCGGCCAGGGCGTCCATGCTGGCCAGCGCCTCCCGCACGTCGCCGACGAACAGGAAGGCGTCGCGCTCCAGCCCGATGTTGACGAACGCCGCCTGCATCCCCGGCAGGATGCGCGAGACCCGGCCCTTGTACACGTTGCCGACGACGCCGCGCTGGCGGTGGCGCTCGAGATAGATCTCGGTGAGCTGGTCGCTCTCCAGCACCGCCACGCGGGTCTGGTGCGGGTCGCTCTCGATGAGCAGGCGGTGGGTCACGCGGCTCGCTGCCTCGGTGGACTGGGGCTCAGTGGCGGCACGCACGGTTCATACCCGAAGCGGGGTCGTCATTTCAATGAGCTCGGCGCAGAGGCAGGTGGCGGCGGCAGGCCGGTCTATCGATTGACGTAGCGGCGGAAGTCGACGCCCAGAATCAGGCCGGTGGCGACGAAGTTGGCCAGCGTGAACGACCCTCCGTACGAGAGGAACGGCAGCGGGATGCCGGTGATCGGCACCAGGCCGACGACCATGGCGGTGTTGTAGAGGACGTGGAACGAGAACCACGACAGCAGCCCCACCACGAGCAGGATGGCGGTGCGGTCGCGCGCCCGCACCGCCACCCGGGCACCGTTGAGCACGTAGGCCCCGTAGAGCGCCAGCACCAGCATCGCCCCGAGAAATCCCCACTCCTCCGCCAGCACCGCGAAGATGAAGTCGGTGTGGCGCGCCGGCAGGAAGCGGAGCTGGCTCTGGGTGCCCTGCATGTAGCCGCGTCCGGTGAGCTGGCCGGAGCCCACCGCGATCTTGCTCTGCCGCAGCTGGTAGCCCGCCCCCAGCGGCTCGCTCTCCGGCGCCAGGAAGGTCTTCACGCGCTGCCGCTGGTAGTCGCGGGTGGCGAAGTTCCAGAGCCCCGCACCGACCACCGCGATGACGATCGACCCGGCCACCAGGTAGCGCCACCGGATGCCGGCCACCAGCAGCATGCCGGCGAGCATCGGCAGGAACATGAGCGAGCCGCCCAGGTCCGGCTCGAGCGCCACCAGGGCCATCGGCGCCAGCACCATGGAGACCGCGGCCAGGATCTGCGCCGGAGTCAGGTAGCGCCGGTTCACGCCCGCCAGGTAGCGGGCGAGCAGCAGCGCGGTGGCCAGCTTGGCGAAGTCCGAGGGCTGGAGCTGGGCGGCGCCGAAGGACAGCCAGCTCCTGGCGCCGCCGGCCTCGCGGCCGAACACCAGCACCAGCACCAGCAGGGCGATGCCGGTCAGGTAGATCGGCAGCGAGAACTTCGTCAGCGTCTGGTAGTCGATCGTGAAGACCAGCGCGCAGGCCAGCAGGCCCAGGCCCAGCCGCAGCGCCTGGCGCGGCAGATAGTCCAGGGCCAGCTCGGAGCTGGCGCTGTGGATGGTGGCCAGCCCGACGAGCGACAGCAGCAGCGCCGCCACGAGCAGGCCCCACCGCACCCCCGCGAGGTAGCGGACGGTCGGCCGTTCCTCAGGAAGGCCGGCGAGTGTCGCGATCGTTCCGGTATTCCTCATAGATCAACTTGGCCAGCGGCGCCGCCTCCGCCGACCCCTTGCCGCCGTGCTCGACGAAGACCACCACCACCAGCTCCGGCCATTCGACGGGGCCGAAAGCCCCGAACCAGGCGTGGTCGCGCTTGTCGAACGGCAGGTCGCGGCTGTCCACCCACGTCTTCTGCTCCACGACCTGAACAGTGCCCGTCTTGCCCGCGATGTCGAAGCCGGCCAGCCGCGCGGCGGCGCCGGTGCCGCCGTCGTTGACCACCGCCCACAGGGCGTCCCCGACGACGCCGAGCGCCCGTGGATCGAGCCCGGTGGGCTCGCGCCTCGCCGGACCCTCCATCTTTCTCAGATGCGGCACGACGCGCGATCCTCCGTTCGCCGTCGTGGCCAGCACCGACGCGATCTGCAACGGGGTGACGAGCAGCGGCCCCTGCCCGATCGCCACCGAGATCGTCTCGCCCGGGTACCAGGTCGTGCCGCGGGCCTGGAGGCTCCACTCGAGGTCCGGGACCAGGCCGGGCTTCTCGCCGGCGATGTCCACCCCCGTGGGCTGTCCGAGGCCGAACCGCCGCGCGTACTCCGCCAGCCGGTCGATGCCCAGCTTCTGCCCCAGGTAGTAGAAGTAGACGTCGCACGACTTCTTGATGGCCTCGCGCAGGTTGACCCAGCCGTGGCCCTGGCGCCGCCAGCAGCGAAAGCGCCGGTTGTAGATCCTCGCCCCGCCGCTGCAGTAGACCGCGTCCTTCTCCTCGGTGAAGCCCTCGCTGAGTCCGGCCACCGCCACCACGATCTTGAAGATCGAACCCGGCGAGTAGGTGTTCTGCAGGGCGCGGTTCTGCAGCGGATCGTGGGGGGACTCCAGAAGCTGCTGCCACTCGCTGCGATCGAGCCGCCGCGCGAAGAGGTTGGGGTTGTAGGACGGCGCCGAGACCAGCAGCCGGATCTCGCCGCTGCGCGGATCGAGGGCCACGGCCGCCCCCACCCGGGCCTCGAAGTAGCGCGCCGCCCGCTCCTGGAGGGCGAGGTCGAGGGTCAGCCGCACGTCTTCGCCGGCCTGTGCCGCGCGGCCGCCGAACTCCTCCCGCGACCGGCCGCGGCTGTCCACCACCACCACCCGTTCCCCGTTGGTGCCGCGCAGCTCGCGGTCGAAGGTCTGCTCGATCCCCTTCTTGCCCACCAGGTCGCCGGATCGGTAGGGGCTGCCGGCCTGGCGCAGGTCGTCGGCCGTGACCTCGCCGAGATAGCCCAGGACGTGCGCCGTCAGCGGGCCGTGCCGGTAGAGGCGCAGGTGGCCGACGTCGATCTCGAACTCCGGGTGCTCGAGGTTGGCGACCGAGAACCTCGCCACCTGGGAGAGCGAGAGGTTCTCGGCGATCAGCACCGGGGCGAAGGGGGAGCCGCTCGGAAGCCGCTCCGCCGCCTCCTCCAGCTCCTCCGGCGCCCGCCCCAGGATCTGCGCGGCGAAGTCGAAGCTGGCGCCGACGTCGCGGCTGCGGCTGCGGTCGAGCAACAGGTTGTAGCTCGGCACGTTGCCGACGAGCACGCGCCCGTCGCGGTCGTAGATCAGGCCCCGCGGCGCCATGACCGACAGCTTGCGCAGACGGTTGTTCTCGGCCAGCGTCCGGTAGTAGCCGCCCTGCACCACCTGCACGAACCAGTAGCTGCTGGCGATCGCCAGCAGCAGCACGATGAACGAGATCCGCAGCACGGGCAGCCGCTGCAGCAGGTCTTCTCGGTGTTCGCGGACTTCCATCATCTCGAATCGATGCGGCTCACCGCAGCCTCGACGCGCGACCCCGCTGCCAGGTGGCCCAGCGCAGCCGCAGGTGCTTCGCGCCGGTGTCGAGGCTCACGCCCAGCAGGCCGGTCGTCGCGACCTTGACCAGCGCCCAGGGCAGGCTCGGAAACCCGGGGTCGGGCACGAGCAGGGTCGCCAGTCCGATCAAGACCGCCTGCTGGCAGGCGGCGACGAGGGAGAACAGCAGGAACATGCTCGTCGTCCGGCGGATGACCAGACGCCGCGCCGCGAAAGCCGTCCCGTAACCCATCATCGTATCAGCGAATCCGTGCAGTCCGTAGAGGCCCCCGCTGAGGGCGTCGGAGACCAGGCCGATCGCCAGCCCCCCCAGCATCGCCGCCAGGTAGTCGCCGTCGAGGGCGTTGAAGATCAGGCACAGCAGCAGCAGGTCGAAGGCGCGCGGGAAGTCCCCCCAGGCCTGGGCGCCGGCCGCGTGGATCAGCACGGCCGCCAGGACCGCGGCGCCGAGCTTAAGGCCGCGCATCGGGGAGCGCTTCCTTGACCTCTTCGGGCACCGCCTCGCGCTCGATCACCCAGACCTGGTCCAGCCTCCCGAGATCGACCGCGGGGCGAACGCGGATCCGGTGGAAGAGCTCGTTGCCGGGAGACACCTCGATGACCGTCCCCACCGGAACGCCGCGCGCGTAGATGCCGTCGATCCCCGCCGTCACCACCTGGTCCCCCTCGCGGACGTCGGCCTGCAGCGGCACGAAGTCCATCTCCAGGGCGCCGCCCCCCGCCCCGCGCACGACCCCCTGGCGGCGCGTGCGCTCGACCATCGCGCCGACGCTCGCCGCGCGGTCGGTGACGAGCTGCACCTTTGCGTACGGGCCGGTGACGAGCACCACCCGGCCCACGAGACCGTCGCCGGAGACCACCGGCTGGTCGCGCTCGATCGGCGCCGAGCCGACGTAGAGCAGCAGCGTCTGCAGCCAGGAGGCGTGGTCCACGTAGACGATGTCGGCGACCCTCAGCGCCCCGCGCGGGGGCCGCTCGTAGCTCATCGCCTCCGTCAGGTGGCCGAGGTCGGTCTCCAGGCCGAAGTTGCGCGCCCGCTCCCGCCGCAGGCTCTCGACCTCGGCGGCGAGCCGACGGTTCTCTGCGATCAGCCGCCCGCGCAGCGCCAGGCCCTCGGACGCCGAGCCCAGGAGGCCGGCGCTCGCGGAGACGAGGTGGGCGAACGGTGCGACGACCGCGACCATCGCGGCCTCCAGCCGCGTCCGCTCGCCGCCGGCGGCCGGCACCTGCGCGCTGAGCAGGATGAGCTGCGCGACGAGCAGCAGGATCAGCAGCCAGCGGCTGCGGCGTTCGGTCCGTACCGAGTCCGTAAAGCTCATCCTTCGCCCCGGGGCGCTCCCGGTTCGCGCGCCGGCCGACGTCCGGCGGCGCTACCGGATGGAGACCTTGCGCAGCAGATCGATGTCCTCCAGCACGCGGCCGGTGCCCAGGACGACGGACGACAGCGGGTCCTCGGCCAGGACCACCGGCAGCCCGGTCTCGTTGCGCAGGCGCTGGTCGAGGTTGCGCAGCAGCGAGCCGCCGCCCGAGAGCACGATGCCCTTGTCCATGATGTCGGCCGAGAGCTCGGGCGGCGTGCGCTCGAGGGCCATCCGCACCGCCTCGACGATGGTCGACACCGGCTCGGCCAGCGCCTCCCGGATCTCCTCGTCGGAGATCGCCAGCGTCTTGGGCACGCCCTCGACCAGGTCGCGGCCCTTGATCTCGAGCTTGATCTCCTCCTTGAGCGGGAAGGCCGAGCCGACGTCCATCTTGATCTGCTCCGAGGTCCGCTCTCCGATCAACAGATTGTACTTGCGCTTCAGGTACTGGATGATGGCGTCGTCCATCTCGTTGCCGGCGATCCGCACCGAGCGGCTGTAGACGGTGCCGGCGAGCGAGATCACCGCCACGTCGGTGGTGCCGCCGCCGATGTCGACGATCATGTTGCCCGACGGTTCGGTGATCGGCAGGCCGGCGCCGATCGCCGCCATCATCGCCTGCTCGACCAGGAACACCTCGGAGGCGCCGGCCCGCATCGCCGAGTCCTTGACCGCCCGCTTCTCCACCTGGGTGATCTCCGACGGCACCCCGATCACGATCCGCGGGTGCACCCACATGCGCCGCCCGTGCGCCTTGCGGATGAAGTACTCGAGCATCCGCTCGGTGACCTCGAAGTCGGCGATGACGCCGTCCTTCATCGGCCGGATGGACTCGATGTTGCCGGGCGTGCGACCCAGCATCTGCTTGGCTTCGGCGCCGACCGCCTCGATCCGGTTGGTGAGCTTGTTGATCACGACCACCGACGGCTCGCGCACCACGATGCCCTGGTTGCGGGCGTAGACCAGCGTGTTCGCGGTGCCCAGATCGATCGCGAGATCGTTCGAGAAGTACCTCAGAAGGGAAGCAAAAGGCATCTGGTCTCCCGTCCCCTGACTCAGGCCGGCCCTTCAGCGGGCCGTTCGCCGGCCGCCGAGCCGTCTTCCTCCGGCGCCCGCGGCCGCGACGCCTGCTCCGCCGCCGCCGCCGCCGCGCTCACCCGAAACCGCCGCGGCGAGGTCCAGGGGCTCTGCGTCCCCTGGGCGTCGGTCGCCGCCACTCTCCAGAGGAAGGCGCCCGCGCCGCGCAGCCCCACCGTCGCCCGCGTCTTCGTGCGCCCCTCGACGTCGATGATGTTGTCCACGAACAGCCGGTTGCGGGAGATCTGCAGCGAGTAGCCCACGGCGCCGTCCACCGGCTCCCAGGTAAGGACCAGGCGGTCCGACGCCGCGCGCGAGACCTCGAAGTTGTCCTCCGGCCCCAGGATCAGCGGCGCCTGCGGCAGCGGCCGGGCCTGCGACAGCGATTCCGCCGTCTGCACGACCTGCTCGAGCTCGCCGATCCGCCGCTTCTGGCCGTCCGGAGTGGTCACCTCCATGCCCCCTTCGATCGCCGCGAAGCGTCCCTCCCGCTTGCTCTCGTCGTAGGTCACCACCGCCTGCGAGCGATGGGAGACCCGCGCCTCGGCCCCGGGGGTCGTGATGCGGCTCGCCGTGCGCGAGGTGCTCAGGTCCACCCAGCCGCTCTCCAGGGCGATGGTGCGCTCGCCCGACGCCTCCGCCTCCGGGCTGCTGCGCGCCACCAGGATCACCGTGTCCGGCCGCACCGTGAACAGCGAGCCGTCCACGGTCATCACCTCGGCCGAGCCGCCGCTCGAAGTCTTGACGTAGTCGCCCGGGTAGAGCACCACCCGGCCGCGGGCCTGCCGCCATTCGCCGCGCTCGCCGCGGCGGTACTCGACGCCGCCCTGGACGGCGATGAACTGGGCCTCCCCCGCCGGGCTGCGCTGGCGCAGGGCGTCCTGGATCGACTGCAGCAGGGTGCGGCTGCGCTCGGCGCTGGTCAGGGCCTCGTCGAGGTCGCCCGTGGTCGCCGTCAGCTTCGCCTTCTCCAGGCTTCCCTCGGCGTCCTGATACTCGCCGCGGTAGGGGGCGAGGCCCTTCTCGCCGGCCAGCCGCTCCAGCAGATGGGTGGCCTCCTCGATCGCCACGTCCACCTGGCGCTCCAGGA
>JBFJMD010000048.1:0-10550 GCA_041634115.1 Thermoanaerobaculia bacterium
GCGGGTGCTGATCGACAACGGCCTGATCGAGCTCAAGGTGGAGAGCAAGAAGGGCCTGCGCGCCATGGCGCGGGTGGTCACCGGCGGCCCGGTCTCCACCCGCAAGGGGATCAACATCCCCGACAGCAGCCCGCCGTTCACCATCTCGGACAAGGACCGGGCCGACCTCGGCCTGGCGGTCGAGGCCGGGGCCGACTACCTGGCGGCGAGCTACGTCGGCCGCGCCGACGACGTCGAGGCGCTGCGCTCCCTCGTCGCCCGGCTGGGGGCCAGCCTGCCGGTGATCGCCAAGCTCGAGCGCGGGCGCGCGGTCGCCCACATCGACGAGATCGTGGCCGCCGCCGACGCGACGATGGTGGCCCGCGGCGACCTCGGGGTCGAGGTGCCGCTGCACCGGGTTCCGGTGCTGCAGAAGCGGATCGTCGAGGCCGGCCGCCGCCTCGGCAAGCCGGTCATCGTGGCGACCCAGATGCTGGAGTCGATGGTCCAGCACCCGCGGCCCACGCGCGCCGAATCCTCGGACGTGGCGAACGCCGTCTTCGACGGCGCCGACGCCCTGATGCTCTCCGGCGAGACGGCGGCGGGGCGCTATCCGGTGGAGGCCGTCCGCACGATGGCGCGGATCATCCGCGAGGCGGAGAACTACCGGCGCAAGGGCGCAGCCGGCGGCGCCCGCCGGGGGCGGTCCGCGGCGCCGCTGCCGCTCAGCCCCGGGGAAGCCGAGCTCGACGCCGCCTCCTCGGACTCCTCGTTCGAGATCGCGGACGCGGTCGCGGCGGCGGCCGTGTCCACCGCCCAGAGCCTCCGCGTGCGGCGGATCGTGGCCTTCAGCCAGGGGGGCTTCACCGCCCGGGTCATCGCCCGCTACCGCCCGGCCGCCGAGATCCTCGCCTTCACCACCGACCGGCGGGTGGCGCGCCGGGCGCAGCTCCTGTGGGGGGTGCGGCCGCTGATGATCCGCGAGGAGGTCGAGCACCACGACGAGGTGGTCGAGCTGGTCGAGCGCCGGCTCCTGTCTGAGCGGCTGGTCAAGCCCGGCGAGCCGATCGTCGTGCTGATGGGCGATCCGATCCGCGAGCGGCCGCTGACCAACCTGATGCGCGTCCACCGGGTGCGCGCGCGCGCCGACTGAGCCGGACGGCGAGATGCGCCTGTCGCCGCCGCCGCTGCCCGCCTTTCTGGCGGCGGAGCTGCCCTTCGAGCGCGGTCTCCTGGAGCTCGGGCGTGGGCGCAACGCCGGCCTGCGGATGCACTTCGTCGACCACGGCCCGGCCGACGCCCGGCCGGTCCTGCTCCAGCACGGCAACCCGACCTGGTGCTACCTCTGGCGCCGGGTGATCGCCGGTCTCGGCGACTACCGGGCGATCGCCCCGGACCTGCTGGGCTTCGGGCTCTCCGACTCGCTGCCGGGGATCGCCGAGCACACCCTGGAGCGCCACGCCGACGCCCTGGTCGAGCTGGTCGAGACCCTCGACCTCTCCGGCCTGGTCCTGGTCGGCCAGGACTGGGGCGGGCCGCTCGTCGCCGCCCTCGGCGCCCGCTGTCCGGGGCGGGTCGCGGGCCTCGTCCTCGCCAACACGGCGGTCCTGGTGCCGGCGCGGCCCCGCGGCGCCACCTTCCACCGGCTCTCCCGGCTGCCCGTCGTGAGCGACCTGCTCTTCCGCGCCGGCGGCTTCCCGCAGAACGTCCTCGGCCGGGTCCAGGCCGACCCGGCGACGATCTCGGGCGCCACCGCGCGCGCCTACCGCTGGCCGCTGCGGGGCTGGCGGCGGCGGGCGGCGCCGCTGGCGCTCGCCCGCATGGTCCCCGACTCGCGCGACCACCCGTCGATCCCGGTCCTGGCGGAGGGCGAGCGCTGGGCGCGCGCCTTCGCCGGTCCGGCGGCCCTGGTCTGGGGAGAGCGCGACCCGATCCTCGGCCGCGCCCTCGGACGCCACCGCGAGGCCCTCCCCCGGGCCCGGGTGGTCGAGACCGGGGCGGGCCACTTCCTCCAGGAGGAGGTGCCGGAGGTCCTGGCCGAGGCGATCGAGGCCGTGGCGCGGGCGGCCGCGCCGCGGAGCTAGCCCGATCGGGACGCGCGGGGGCGGCGCAGCGAGAAGTAGGCGGGAAGCACCGAGATCGCCACCAGGGCGCTGGCGACGGCGCCCAGGATCGCCACCGTGCCCATCGAGGCCAGCCCCGGGTAGTGCGAGGTGGCGAGCGAGCCGAAGCCGACGATCGTCGACAGCGCCGCCAGCACGATCGCCTTGCCGGTCTCGACCAGGCCCTCCTCCTCGAGCCGCGCGGCTTTGGCGCCGCCCAGCTCCCGGTAGCGGTGGATCATGTGCACCCCGTAGTCCACGCCGATGCCGATGATCATGGTGCTGACGAAGATGTTCATGAAGTTCATCGACAGGTCGAGGGCCGCCATCGCCCCCAGCATCCAGACGATGCCGACGGTGAGCGGCGCCAGCGAGAGCGCGGTGTCGGCCAGGTTGCCGTAGTCGAGCCAGAGCAGCAGGCCGACCGCGAGCAAGCCGATCACCGAGGCGACGAGGGCGTCGCGGAGCACCCGGCGGCGCAGCACCTCGCTGACCACGTTGGCGCCGGTCAAGGTCGCGCCCGGACCGAGCTCGCGCGCCAGCTCCACGACCTGCGGCGGCGGCTCGCGCCGCCACAGGCCGGCCGGCGGGTGCAGGTAGACGACGCTCTTCCAGCCGTCCTCGTCCCGCCGCAGGTAGCGCTGCAGGAGCTTCTCCGCCTCCGGGGTCTGGGCCAGCTCGTCGATCCCCAGGGGCGCGCTGCGGGCGACGGCGTCCGCGAACAGCTCGACGCCGTCGGCGAAGGCGGCGGCGCGCAGGCCCTCGGCCGTGAGCGCGGCGTCGAAGGTCGTGCGCACCCGCTCCATGTCCAGCCGGTCGGCCCGCGCCCGCTCGAGCCACTCGAGCACCCGCCGCTGGCGCGCCGCGGGCGGCAGCACCGAGGTGACCCCGTCCGCCCCGACCAGCACCCCCTCCTCGACCAGGCGGGCGGCGCGGCCGGTGGCGTCGTCGGCGCGCTCGACGGCCTCCTCGACGCTCGCGCCGCGGACGATCAGCATCATCTGGTCGAAGCCCGCCTCGAAGCGGTTCGCCACCTCCTCGCGCACCTCGACTCCCGGGTTGCCCCGCGGCCGCATCGCCGCGATGCTGTCCACGAACTCGAGCGACAGCGCCGAGGCCCCCGCCGCCACCGTGACGAGCGCCGCCGCCGCCAGCACCGCCCGCGGCCGGCGGAAGGAGAAGCGGATGAGGCGCGCGCTGCCCATGCCGTGCAGCACCAGCCGCGGCACCCGGCGGCGGCGGGCGTGGCGGTCCTCGCTCCAGGCGAGCATCGCCGGCAGCAGGAAGAGGACCGCCAGCATGCAGAACAGGATCCCGGTGCCGGTCAAGATCCCCATCTGCAGCAGCCCGGTGAAGTCGGTCACCGCGAACGAGTAGAACGTGGCAGCGCTCGTCACCCCGCCCACGACCACCGCCCGCCCCGAGGAGCCGCTCATCGCCGCCAGCGCGTCCTCCAGGCTGGCGCCGCCCCGGCGCTCCTCGACGTAGCGGCCGTAGGAGACGATGACGAAGTCGATGCCGAGCCCGATGAGCAGCGCCGCGACGCCGCTGGTGGCGGCGCTCAGGGCGCCGTAGGTCGCCGCCGACAGCCCGAACGTCAAGGCCAGGCCGCAGACCAGCGGCACGAAGGCGTAGACCAGGAGGCCGAAGCGGCGGAACGCGACGAGGAAGAGCAGCAGCACGCCCGCCATCGAGGTGAGCAGGTTGACGGCCACGTCGCGGCGGATGAGGGAGTCGTCGGCGGTGGCGATGACGTAGCGGCCGCCGAGCACGACCTCCGGCGGCGCCGGCGGGTCCGGCCCCGCCACCTTCTCCCACTCCGGCTCGAGCGCCGCCAGCTCCTCCCCGACCGACGCCACCAGGGCGCGGGTGAAGTCGACGTCCTGGGGCGGCCGCGACGGCTTCGCCAGGATCAGCAGCATGCGGTGGTCGCGCGACAGGTAGTAGCCGCTCGACCAGTCCAGCGCCAGGCCGCCGCGCGAAGTGATCAGGCGGTCGAGAAAGACCTCGGCGACGCCGAAGGGGTCGAGCTTGAGCAGGCTCTTGACGACCAGCGACTGCGGCGTCCCCAGCGTCCGCCGCAGCTCCATCGCCCGCTCCCGCAGGCGCTCGTCGGCGAGCCGCTCCGCGATCCGGTCGAGTCCCTCGGGGTCGAGGAAGAGCAGCGCCTTCGGCAGGAACGCCTCCAGCAGGTGCTCGAGCTCGCCGATCCGGTACTCGACCTCGTCGATCGCGTCGAGGCCGGCGAGGGCCTCGCCGAGCCGGTCCACGTAGGATTCGTAGGGATCGAGCGGCACGCCCTCCGGCACCCGCACCGCCACCAGCAGGTAGTCGACGCTGCCGAACTCCTCCAGCGCCTCGCGGAACGAGTTGACCGCGGGGTCGTCCTTGGGCAGCAGCGCCAGGACGTCGGTGTCGAAGCGCAGGCGGGCGGCCAGCGCCAGGGAGAGCCCGACCAGGACCGCCGTGACCAGGAAGACCGCGCGATACCGGCGGCGCGCGAAGAAGGCGACCCGGTCGAGGGGGAGCCGGGTCATCAGGACTTCGATGCGGCGATCTTGTCGGCGCCCGCCCTCTTGGATCCGAAGACGACGGGACCGAAGCGGATGAAGTACTCGAGCCCGGAGTAGACGCTGACCAGCATCGCCACCCAGAGCGAGAGCGGCGCCAGGTGCTCGAAGCTGCCGAGCTGCCGGTTGAGGATCAGGAGCGAGATGGCGACCACCTGGGCGCCGGTCTTGATCTTGGCGGAGACGATGGCGCCCAGCACCACCTGGTCGCCCGCCGCCACGCTGCGCAGCGCCGAGACCGCGAACTCGCGGGCGATGATCACCACCACGATCCAGGCGGGCGCCAGCTCCAGCTCGACCAGGGCGATGAAGGCGGCCGAGGTCAGGATCTTGTCCGCCGCCGGATCGAGCAGCTTGCCCAGCCGGGTGATCTGCTTGCGGCGGCGGGCGATGAAGCCGTCGAGGAAATCGGTCGCCGAGGCGACCAGGAAGACGGCCAGGCCGACGAACTCCTTGCCCTCGAACTTGGTCAGCAGCACCGCCACCAGCACCGGCACCAGCAGGATGCGGGTGAGCGACAGCGTGTTGGGGAGGTTGAAGATCATGGCGCGACCGGCGGCCTCAGCGGGCGGCCGGCGGCTCCGTCGTCATCACCAGGCGGCCGCGGGCGTCGCGCGCGAGATAGGTCTTCCGCCCCACCCGCAGCAGCGGCGAGTCGCCGAGCGAGAAGCCGGGGTCGCGGCGGTAGACGCGCAGCACCTTCTCGACGTAGTCGCGGGTCTCCGGATACGGCGGCACCCCGGAGAAGCGCCGCACCGCCTCGGGTCCGGCGTTGTAGCCGGCCAGCGCCAGCACCAGCTCGCCGCCGAAGGCGTCCAGCATCGCGCGCAGGTAGGTGGTGCCGCCGCGCACGTTCTGCTCCGGGTCGTAGGGGTCGTCGACCGCCAGCTCGCGGGCGGTCTCGGGCATCAGCTGCATGAGGCCCATGGCCCCCTTGTAGGAGCGCGCCCGCGGATCGAAATCGGACTCGATCCGGATCACCGCCCAGACCAGCTCGGGGTCGAGGGCGTTGCGGATCGCATTGCGCTCGACGACCGGCGCCAGCGCGTCGCGCGAGAGCTGCCGGCCCGAGAACGACGGGCCCCGCCGCGGGCGCTGCCGCTCGCCCCGGTTGTGCATGACCCGCGAGCCGTCGGGCGCGACCTCGATCACGACGTCGGCGGCGGCCGGCGCCGCCAGCAGGGCGACGCAAGCCAGCACCCCTCCGAACCGGCTCGCCGCGCGCGTCACTTCCACGAGTCTAGACCAGGGGCGCTCACTCGCCACCGAGCACCTCGCGCACCAGGTCCGGTACCGCGCCGAGCGCGGCCGGCAGCCGCTCCGGCTGCCGCCCTCCGGCCTGGGCGAAGTCGGGCCGGCCGCCCCCCCGGCCGCCGACCAGCGCCGCGATCCGCTGCGCCAGGCGGCCGGCGTGCAGCCGGTCGGTCAGGTCGCGGCTGACGGTCGCCACCAGCCGCACGGAGCCCTCGTCGCGGCTCGCCAGCACCACGACGCCGGATCCCAGCCGGTCGCGCAGCACGTCCGCCATGCCGCGGATCTCGCTCGCCGGCGCCTCCGGCACCTCCCGCGCCACCACCCGGACGCCCGACACCTCGGTGCCGCCGTCGGCGGCGCCGCCGCCGGTGACGAGCTGCAGGCGCACCCTCGCCAGCTCCTGCTCGAGCTCGCGCGCCCGGCCCTTGAGGCGGGCGATCTCCTCGGCCGCCCGCTCCGGCGCCACCCCCAGCTCCGCCGCCAGCCGGCGCTCCCGCTCGCGCTGTCGCCGCAGCTCGGCGAGCGCCTCCTCGCCGGTGACCGCCTCGATCCGCCGCACCCCCGACGCCACGCCGCGCTCGGCGGTCACCAGGAAGGTCCCGATCTCGCCGGTGTTCGCCACGTGGCAGCCGCCGCAGAGCTCGAGGCTGGAGACGGCGCCGCCGTCGCCGTTCCCCGGCACGAAGCCCGGCACCCCGACGGTGCGCACCCGCTCGCCGTACTTCTCGCCGAAGAGGGCGATCGCGCCGGCCGCCACCGCCTCGCGGAACTCGCGGTCGGGGGTGATCTCGGTGTCGCGGGCGAGCAGGATCCAGCGGTTGACCAGCGATTCGACCCGCTCCACCTCCTCGTCGGAGAGCGGCCGCCCGAAGGTGAAGTCGAAGCGCAGCCGCTCCGGGGCGACGAGCGAGCCCGCCTGGCGGACGCCCTCGCCCAGCACCCGCCGCAGCGCCGCGTGCAGCAGGTGGGTGGCGGTGTGGTTGCGCTGCGTCGGGCGCCGCCACGCCTCGCTCACCGAGGCGTCCACCGGGGCGCCGCGGGCGAGCGCCCCGCGGGCCACCTCGACGAAGTGGAAGTGGGTCCCCGCCTCGTCCTTGCGGGTGTCGAGGACCGCAGCCTCGCCGCCGTCCCAGGCGAGGGTGCCGCGATCGCCGAGCTGCCCGCCGGCCTCGGCGTAGAACGGGGTCGTGGCCAGCACCACCACACCGCGCTCGCCCCGGGAGAGCCGCTCGACCGCCGCCGCGCCGCCCTCGTCGAGCCGCGCCAGCCCCTCCACCGCGACGCCCGCGAGCGACAGCTCCCGGTACCCGGTGAAGGTGCTGGGCCGCAGGTCGGCCGTCGCGCGCAGGGCCCGGCGCACCGCTCCCACCTCGGCGCCCGCGTCGCCGCCCGCCTCCCGGGAGCGCGCCCGCTGGCGCTCCAGGGCCGCCTCGAAGCCGGCCGCGTCCAGTCCGAAGCGCTCCTCCTCCACGATCTCGCGCAGCAGCTCCAGGGGCAGGCCGTGGGTGTCGTAGAAGCGGAAGGCCTCTTCGCCCGAGAGCGCCTTGCGCCCTTCCGACCGGGCGCGCTCGATCGCCGCCTGCACCCCGGCCGAGCCCGCCGCCACCGTGGCCAGGAACTTCTCCTCCTCGGCGCGGATCGTAGCCGCGCTGGCCTTCTCCACCTCGGCCAGCTCCGGGTAGCTGGCGCCCATCACCTCGCGCACCACGGGCGGCAGCCGGTGGAGGAACGGCTCGTCGAAGCCGAGCTGCATGCCGTGGCGCACGGCCCGCCGCAGGATGCGCCGCAGCACGTAGCCGCGGCCCTCGTTGCCGGGGATGACGCCGTCGGCGAGCAGAAACGTGACCGCTCGCAGGTGGTCGGCGATCACCCGCAGCGACACGTCGGCGGCGGGGTCGGCGCCGTAGCGCCTCGAGGCGAGCGCCGCGGCGGCGCCGAGCAGCGGCTGGAAGAGGTCCGTGTCGTAGTTCGAGTCGACGTCCTGGAGCGCCGCCGCCACCCGCTCGAGGCCGGCGCCGGTGTCGATCGAGGGGTTGGGGAGCGGCGCCATCTCACCGTCCTCGCGGCGGTCGAACTGCATGAACACCAGGTTCCAGATCTCGAGGTAGCGGCCGCTCTCGGTGCCCTCCTCCCATCCCACCTGCGGCCGCTCCGGGAAGCGGTCGACGTAGATCTCGCTGCAGGGGCCGCACGGGCCGGTCTCGCCCATGGCCCAGAAATTGTCGTCGGCGCCACAGCGCAGCACCCGCGAGGCCGGCAGCGCGGTGAGCTTCACCCACAGGGCGGCGGCCTCGTCGTCGTCCTCGAAGACGGTCGCCCAGAGCCGCTCCGGCGCCAGGCCCCAGACTTCCGTGACCAGCTCCCAGGCGAAGCGGATCGCCTCGTCCTTGAAGTAGTCGCCGAAGGAGAAGTTGCCGAGCATCTCGAAGAAGGTGTGGTGGCGATGGCTGGGCCCGACGTTCTCGAGGTCGTTGTGCTTGCCCGAGACCCGCATGCACTTCTGGACCGAGACCGCGCGCGGGCTCGGCGGAACGGCGGCGCCGACGAAGAAGTCCTTGAACGGGACCATGCCGGCGTTGGTGAAGAGCAGGGTCGGGTCGCCGTGCGGCACCAGCGGCGCGCTCGGAATGGCGCGGTGCCCGCGGTCGGCGAAGAACCGGGTGAAGCCCTGTCGGATGTCGTCGCTGGTGATCACGTTCAAACCGCCTCGCCGCTGCCGGCCTCCGGCGCTCGCCGCCGGGACCGACGGCTACGCCGGATCCTCGCCGGCCTCGCCCGGCTCCGCCGCGCTCTCTCCGAGCACCGCCCGGATGGCGGCGGGGGTGAATCCCTTGCGGTCCAGGTGGCGCGCCAGCGCCGCGCCGCCGCGCGCACGCGAGCGCGCGCGCCAGGCGGCGGCCACCAGCCGCGCCAGCTCGAGGTCGCCGTCGCCGAAGGACTGCGCCAGCGCCTCCTCGACCGCCTCCGGGCTCGCCCCCCGCCGCTCCAGCTCCGCCCGCGCCCGGCGCGGCCCGAATCCCCGCCGCTTCAGGGCCCCGGCGGCCAGCCGCCGGGCGCACTCGACGTCGTCGAGGTAGCCCTGGCGGGAGAGCCGCTCCAGCACCGCCTCGATCTCCTCGCTGCCGTAGCGCCGGCGGCTCAGCTTCTCCTCCAGCTCGCGGCGGAAGTGCGGCCGCCGCGCCAGGAGATCGGCCGCCTTGCGGTAGCAGTCGGTCGTCGGCTCGCTCACCGCCGGGGACGGCAGGCTAGTGCCGCTCGACCTCGAAGGGCGACTCGCCCTCGAGCATGTCCGCATCGCTGCTGAGCTCGAGCGCCGACTCCATCTGCTCGCGCGCGATGTCGGCGGTGAACTGCACCCCCTGCACCTTGAGCTTGAACTCGTCCGGGTTCGTGGCCCTGCGCAGCGCTTCGTCGAGAGTGATGAGGCCGCTCTTGTAGAGCTGGTAGAGCGACTGGTCGAACGTCTGCATCCCGTACTGGCTGGTGCCGAGCGCGATCTGCTCGCGGATGTACTTGGTCTTCTCCTTGTTCTCGATGCACTCCCGGATGTAGGAGGTGGCGATCAGCACCTCGGCGGCCGGCACCCGCCCGGTGCCGTCCGCCCGCGGCACGAGCCGCAGCGAGATCACCGCCCGCAGGACCTGGGCGAGCTGGATGCGGATCTGCTTCTGCTGGTGCGGCGGGAAGACCGAGATGATGCGGTTCACCGTCTCGGTGGCGTCGACCGTGTGCAGGGTGGAGAGCACCAGATGCCCGGTCTCGGCCGCCAGCAGCGCGGTCTCGATGGTCTCGAAGTCGCGCATCTCCCCGACCAGGACGACGTCCGGGTCCTGGCGCAGGGCGGCGCGCAGCGCGGTCGCGAAGCCCCGGGTGTCGACCTCCAGCTCGCGCTGGTTGACGATCGACTTCTTGTCCCGGTGCAGGAACTCGATCGGGTCCTCGATGGTGATGATGTGCTCGGTCCGGGTGGCGTTGATGTGGTCGATCATCGAGGCCAGCGTGGTCGACTTGCCGGAGCCGGTGGTGCCCGTGCAAAGCACCAGTCCGCGCCGCTCGCTGCAGATCTTCTCGATGACCGGCGGCAGCATCAGCTCCCTGATGGCGAGGATCCCCGCCGGGATGACCCGCAGGACCATGCCCACGGAGCCGCGCTGCTGGAAGACGTTGCAGCGAAAGCGCCCGAGCCCCGGCACGGAGTAGGCGACGTCGAGCTCCATGTCCTCCTTGAAGCGCTGCTTCTGGCGGGCGTTCATCATCGAGTAGGCCATCGCCACCGTGTCTTCCTGCATCAGGCGCTTGAACTCGATGAGCGGCTGGAGGTCGCCGTCCACGCGGATGACCGGGTGGCTGCCGACCTTGACGTGCAGGTCGGACGCCTTGCGGTCGATCGCGATCTTCAGGAGGTCGTTGATGTTCATGGCTGGGCTCCCGGGGTGCCGCGCCGGGCCTGCGGTTCGGCCGAGCGGGCGTGGACACCCGGCCGCGTCCGACTGTAGCCCAGGAGCCGCGCCCCCGCAAGGTAATGCGTCACGCTGGAGCACGCCCCCGCGCCTCGCGCGGCTGCTTCCGAGGTCAATAGCGGTCTCCAGTATCTTCCGCACGTTCCGCCCAGAGCCCGCCTGGCACGCCGGCAGTCCTCCACCGA
>JBFJMD010000049.1:0-10518 GCA_041634115.1 Thermoanaerobaculia bacterium
ACGACGACGATCTCGATCTCCTCGATGCCGTCGAGCGACAGGTCGAGGAGGCGCCGCAGCAGCTCGCCGACCAGGAAGCGCTCGTTGTAGACGGGGACGACGACGCTCAGACGAACGCCTTGCGGGAAGTTCTCCCGCCAGTCCTCGTGCCACCAAGCCGTGTCGCCCATCCTCCGATCGCTCCTCTCGGGGGACCCCGGGCGCCGGGCCCGGCGGAGACGCTGCATGTCCGCCCGGATGATCTTGGCGCATTCTACCCGACGGCCGCCGCGCTCCGGTTCGGCCGCCGGCCGGGGCGCGGGCTGTCGCGACGGCGAGGGATCGGGTATCGTCACGCGCGCGGCCGGCCGCGGCCGCACGATCCGGAATGAGCGATCTCGGGGAACAGACGACGGCGGCGATCCGCGCCGGCTCGCCGGCGCTGGCGGCGGCTCTCTCGCCGCTCGGCCGGCGGGTGGCCTTCCCGCCCGGCATCCCCTTCCAGGCCGCCGAGGCGCGGGGCGCCGAGCTCAACGCCACGATCGGCCAGATCACCGACGGCCGCGGCTCGGCGGTGCCCCTGCCGCCGATGGCGGCGGCGCTCGGCGGCCTCGCGCCCGAGGACCGCAACCGGGCCTTCCTCTACTCGCCGGTCGAAGGGCTGCCGGAGCTCCGGCAACGCTGGCGGGAGTGGCAGCGCCGCGGCGGCGCCACCACGCCCTCGAGCCTGCCGCTGGTCACCGTCGGGCTCACCCACGGGCTCTCGCTCGCCGCCGACCTCTTCGCCGGCGAGGGGCGCGCGGTGGCGGTGCCGGCGCCCTTCTGGGGCAACTATCGGCAGACCTTCGAGGCGCGCACCGGCGCCCGCCTCCTCGCGGCGCCGGCCTACCGGGACGGCCGCTTCAATCCCGAGGCGCTCGCGGAGGCGCTCGCCGGGCTCCCCGCCGGAGAGCCGGCGGTGGCGATCGTGAACGTGCCGTCGAACCCCGGCGGCTACTCACCCACCGTCGACGAGCGCGCCGAGCTGCGCGACTCGCTCCTCGGCGTCGCCCGGCGGCGGCCGCTGGTCGTCCTCTGCGACGACGCCTACGCGGGGCTGGTCTACGAGGTGGGGATTCCGCCCGAGTCGATGTTCTGGGAGCTCGCCGGCCTCGACCCCAACCTGGTGCCGGTCAAGATCGACGGCGGCACCAAGGAGTTCTCCTTCTTCGGCGGCCGGGTGGGCTTCTTGACCTTCCCTTTCGAGCCCGAGAGCGAGGCCGCGGCGGCGCTCGAGAGCAAGGTCAAATGCCTCGTGCGGGCGACCGTCGGCTCGCCGGTGGCGGCCAGCCAGGCGGTGCTCCTCCAGGCGCTCCGGGACGGGGGGGCGGCGGCGCACGTCGAAGCTGTCCGGGCGCTCCTGGCCGGCCGCTACCGGGCTTTGAAGGGGGCCCTCGCCGGGGCCGACCGCGAGCTCTTCACGCCGCTGCCGTTCAACTCCGGCTGCTTCGCGCTGCTCGAGCTCTCCGAGCGCCTCGGGACGAGCGCCGAGGCGGCGCGCAAGCGCCTGCTGGCCGAAGAGTCGACCGGCCTCGTCTCCGTCGGCGAGCGCTTCCTCCGGATCGCCTTCTGCTCGGTCGACGAGACGGCGCTCCCCGAGCTCGTCCGCCGCATCGAGCGCGGCCTCGCGATCCGGTAGCGCCCGGACCTGTGCCGGGCGCCCGACCGGGGACCGGCACCCCGCGGTGGTACGCTCCGCCGGTGTCCACCCGGTACTCGCGGGCTTTTCTGGCGGTGGCGACGCTGAGCCTCTCCTGCAGCGGGGACTCCTCGGAGGCTCCTTCGCCGGCGCCCGAGGCCGAGGCGCGCTTCGAGGAGGCCGCCCGGCTGGCGAGAGAGCTGCTCGTCGTCGACACCCACATCGACGTCCCCTACTGGATGATGGACAAGATGAAGTCCTTCGACGCGGCCCTGGTCGACATCTCGGTCGAGACCGGGGACGGCGACTTCGACCATCCGCGCGCCCGGGCCGGCGGCCTCGACGCCGCCTTCATGTCGATCTACGTGCCGGCGTCGTACCAGGAGACGGGTGGCGCCCGCGAGTACGCCGACGGCCTGATCGACCTGGTCGAGCGCTACGTCGAGGCCTGGCCGGAGAAGTTCGCGATCGCCCGCTCGCCCGACGAGGTCGAGGCGCTCTTCGGCACCGGCAAGATCGCGCTGCCCCTGGGGATGGAGAACGGCGCGCCGGTGGGAGACGATCTCGCCAGCCTGGCCCATTTCCGCGAGCGCGGCATCCGCTACATCACGCTCACCCACTCGGAGAACAACCAGATCTGCGACTCGTCCTACGCCGAGGAGCCGACCTGGAACGGGCTGAGCCCTTTCGGCCGCGAGGTCGTGGCGGAGATGAACCGGCTCGGCGTCATGATCGACGTCTCGCACGTCTCCGACGAGGCCCTCTTCCAGGTGCTGGAGCTGACGAGAGCGCCGGTCCTCGCCTCCCACTCCTCCTGCCGCGCCTTCACCCCCGACTTCCATCGCAACCTGAGCGACGAGGGGATCGCGGCGCTGGCCGAAAACGGCGGCGTCGTGCAGATCAACTTCGGCTCGGCCTTCCTGACCGAGCGGGCGAACCGCGAGGCGAAGGCGGTGTGGGACGCGATGCAGGCCTTCGCCCGCGACAACGACCTCGACTCGGACCACGAGCGGGTGCGGGAGTTCGCCGAGGCCTATCGGGAAGAGCACCCGGTGACCCTCGCCACCGTCTCCGACGTCGCCGACCACATCGACCACGTCGTGGAGATCGCCGGCATCGACCACGTCGGGCTGGGCTCGGACTTCGACGGCGTCGGCCCGACGCTGCCGGTGGGGCTCGAAGACGTCTCGAAGTATCCGAACCTCCTCGCCGAGCTTCTGGCGCGGGGTTACTCCCGGGAGGACCTGGAGAAGATCTGCTCCGGAAATCTGCTCAGGGTCTGGCGCGAGGTCGAGCGGGTCGCGCGCGAAACGGGGTAGCGCCCGGACCCGTGCCGGGCGTTCTGAGCAGTTGCGCCCCCCACGGGCGGGGGCGCTACCCGGCGGCGACGGCGGCGGGCTCGGGGACGCGGCCGAAGCGGCGCTCGCGGCGATGGAACTCGCGAACGGCGGCCGCCAGATCGTTCTTACCGAAGTCGGGCCAGAGGACGGGCGTGAACACGAGCTCGGCGTAGGCCGCCTCCCAGAGCAGGAAGTCGCTGAGGCGCTGCTCGCCGCCGGTCCGGATCAGCAGGTCCACGTCCGGCGAGCGCTGGGCGTTCGCGGACTCGCCGGCGAGCCCGCGCGCGAACTCCTCCCGGGTCGGGCGCCGCGGGCCCCGGCAGCGGCGGGCGGCCTCGAGGATGGCGTCGCGGGCCGAGTAGTCGACGGCGATCCTCAGGTCGAGGACGTCGCCGGCCGCGGTCGCCCGCTCGGCCCGGAGCATGGCGCGCCGCAGGGGCTGCGAGAGCCGCTCGCGGCGGCCGACGAAGGCGATCCGCACGCCCTCCTCGACGCAGCGCCGGACCTCCTGCTCGAGGTAGCGCTCGAACAGGTCCATCAGCGACCCGACCTCCTCCGGCGGCCGCCGCCAGTTGTCCGAGGAGAAGGCGAAGAGGGTCAGGGTGGAGATGCCGAGGTCGGGCGCCGCCTCCACGGTGCGGCGGACGGCGCGCGCGCCGCGCCGGTGGCCGGCGACCCGCGGCAGGCCGCGCCGGGTCGCCCAGCGCCCGTTGCCGTCCATGATGACGGCGGCGTGGATGCCGTTGCGCATTCAGCCCTCGCGGGTGGCGCGGATGAGCGCGTCCATGTGGTCGAGGTAGCGCTCGAGGGCCCGTCGGCCCCGCGCCTTCAGTCGGTACTCGGTGTGTGGGACCCGTCCCTTGTAGCCCTTCGAGCAGGAGATGTAGTCGGCCTCTTCCAGCTTCCGGGCGTGGACGGAGAGATTGCCGTCGGTCGACTTGAGCAGCCGCTTGAGCTCGTTGAACGAGAGCGACTCGTTGACCGCGAGGGCGCTCACGATCGCCAGCCGCAGGCGCTCGTGGATCAGGCGGTCGAGCTCGGTCGGCAGCGGCGTGGCGCGCGGGTGGCGCCGGCGGCCTTCCGCCGGCCGGCCGTCGCCGGCCTTGCCGTTCTCGCTGGGCTCCGGGGCTCCGGCTCGCTTCATGTCGCTCCGCTAGCCGCCGTGGCGGCGCGCGATCAGGGCTCCGAAGAGCAGGTTGACGCCGCCGAATCCGGCGGCGAGGTAGTGGTCGGCCCAGGCCGGCGGGCTGAACAGGGCGGCCGTGCCGAGCGCCATGAAGGAGGCGCCCATCACCGGCACGATGCGGTCCGAAAACGCGCCGCCGGTCACGATGCCGGTGCCGTAGAGGAGCAGCCAGGTGCCCGGCAGCGCGGCGAAGTGGCCGTCGCGGACCAGCACCGCGGTCAGAAGCGCGCCGACGACGAGCGGCGGCGCCAGCCCGAGAACGAAGCGCTGACCCGGCTTGGAGAGCAGCGGGTGACCGGTGACCCGCGCCTTGTAGAGCATCGCCCCCAGGGTCAGGATCGCCGCCAGCGCTCCCTCGGCGAGCCAGACCGCGAGCCAGCCCTCCCGGGTCGCGCGGCCGTGGGCGATCAGAGCCGCGGCCAGCGCGGTGGCCCCGACCGCCACCTCCCCCCAGCCGGAGACCCCGGTGAACCGGGAGGCGCCCTCCATCGCGTCACGGATGAAGCGCAGGTTGTCCATCGCGCGCTCGTGGAGCGCCGGCGGACGCGGGGGGCGGGCGGGGAGCGGGTCCTGCAGGGCCATCGCTCGGAGGGTAGGGCATGGGCGCTTCTCTGTCAAGTACTTTGATCTACAAAGTGAAAAACGTCCGCGCTTGTCTGCGCCCGCGGCGTGGTGTAAGTTGCGCCCGGCCCGCGGGCCGCGGTCCGAGCGCCCCAATTTCCATGCTGAGCGACGATTCGCGCGTGGCTGGCCCGGCGAACCGATGAGAGTCCTCCGCGCCTTTCGCCATCCGGTCTTCTGGCTGATCGTGCAGGCGGTCGCCGTGTTCTGGGCGATGTCGCTGGCCGGCGAGATGAAGCCCTGGGAGGTCCACGACACGGTCAGCTACGTGGAGCTCGCCGAGCCGGTCGACGTCTCGTTCGTGCTCTCCCGCGGCCGGACCTTCGCCTACCCGCTCTTCATGCGCGCGGTGAAGCTGCTGGGGGCGGGGTGGGAGCCCCTGCCGGAGGCGCAGGCGATCGTCTACTTCGCGGCGGTGCTGCTGTTCTGGTTCGGGCTCAACGTCTACACCGGGTCGCGCTGGCTGGCGATGGCCGCCGCCAACCCGCTGCTCTACGCGGAGGTGCTGGCGCTCAACCCGCGCATCCAGCCGGACTTCCTCGCAGTCGCGACGACGATCGCAACCTTCGCGTTCGTCTTCCTGCTCGCGGCGCGTCCGGCGAATCGCTGGTACTGGGCGGCGGTGGGGGCGGGAGTGTTCCTCACCTACCAGATCCGGCCCTCGTACCTCTTCTTCCTGCTCTTCGTGCCGATCCTGGCGGTGGTGCTGCGGGTGTGCCGGGACGGCCGTCTGCCGCGGCGCTGGCTGGCCTGGACCGCGGGCCTCCTCCTGCTCACCGTGGTGCCTTTCCTCGCCTATTGCACGGTGCGCTGGTTCGCGGTCGGCCACTTCGGCCTCGTCTCGTACGGCGGCTTCAACCTGCTCGGCGTCACCGCGTCGTTCCTGGACAACAAGCTGGTCCGGGAGCTGCCGAAGGAGCACCGCAAGCTGGCGCGCATGATCCTGCAGGAGAGGAAGAACCGCAACTTCAAGCCCTATCAGGGTCGGCAGCCGGTCAACAAGTGGTACGGGCAGTACAACGTGAATCTGTGGCGGATCGCGCAGCCGATCGCGAGCCGGATGTACCAGAAGAAGTTCGGCATCGACGAGGCGCCCGCCGCCGACAAGGGCACCGAGGAGGCGGCGGCGCTCGAGCAGCGCGAGATCGTCTACATCAACGACCAGCTCAGCTCGCTGTCGCGGGCGATCATTTGGGCGCGGCCGTGGGTCTACTACAAGTGGATCTTCGACGGCTTCGCCTACGCGCTCAACTCGCTCTTCTCCCACCCCTGGATCATCTGGTCCTTCATGCTCGTCGTGGCTTCGCTGCCGATCCTGCTGCTCGGGGAGAGCGCCTCGCCGCGGGCGCCGCCGACGGCCGCGGCCGCGGGGCCCGGCGACCGGGCGAGGCATCCGCTGCTGGGGCTGTTCGTCCTCGGCGTCGGCTACTTCGTCTGCCACATGCTGTTGCTGCTGCTTGTGGCCTTCGCCCTCGACCGCTACTTCTGGTCGACGATCGTCTTCATCCCCAGCCTGCTGGTCGCGGAGCTGTTCGAGATCTGGCGCCGGATCCTCACCGGGCGCGCCGCCTGAGCCGGCCGCGGCGCCGGCGCGGGGCGGCTCAGTTCTCCTCTTCCTCGGACTCTTCGAGGCGGCGCAGCCTCTCCTCGTTCTCCGCCATCTGCCGCCGCGCCTTGGTGGCCAGGGCGATCGCCTCCATCCGCGCCAGCTCGGCCTGCTTCGCCGCCTGCTCCGCCCGCTCCCAGGCGGCCCGCGCCCGCCTCGTGTCGAGGTTCGCGGAGAGCACCAGGGAGACCAGCAGCGTGACCACGGTGATGACCGCGGCCGCCACCCCCAGGAGCGTCCGTTTGCGCCGCCGGTCCGCGGCCACGCTGGCCTGGATGAACTCGGCCACTTCGGCCGGGAGCAGCCGCGCCCGGCGTTCCAGCCAGTCCCGGGCTTCGACCATCGCCGGACCGCGCAGCAGCGACTCGCTGTCGCCGCCGGTCCGCGCCCATTCCGCGCAGGCCGCGTCCGCGCGCTTGCGCCACAGGAGGAACTCCTGGTCCTCGTCGAGCCAGGTGGTCATCCGGTGCCAGGCGCGGAAGAGGGCTTCGTGGGCGACTTCGACCCGGCGCGTCTTGCCGTCCCCGCGGCTGACCAGCAGCCGCGCCTGCACGAACCGCTCGAGCACCGGGTGGACGCTCTCCGGTAGGTCCACCCAGCGGGCGCCGCGGCGCGCGTACTGCCCGCTCTCGTTGATGCGCACCAGGTTGAGCAAGGCGCTGCGCAGGTCTTTCGTCTGCTCGTCGCTCAGCGGGTGGGCGGCCAGCACCGCCTCGGCCGCCCGGCCCACCGAGGCGGTGAGCCCGCCGAGCCCGTCGCGATACTCCCCGATCTCCAGCTTGCGGTCGTCGCCGTAGCGGTCGAACAGCTCGCGCAGGGTGAAGGCGAGCAGCGGCAGGGCGTCCTCGGTGGCGGTGTCTTCGACCATGGCCTCGACGAGGCCCTCCTCGAGCTCGAGGCCGGTGACCTCCGCCGGGCCCTGGATGATGCGGGCGAAGGCGCTCTTGGACATCGATCCCAGCGACAGGCTCTCGAACCGCAGGTCCGCCATCGCCGGGTGCTTCTGCAGGACCCCGAGAAAGTCGGAGCGCAGGGTGCCGAGGCCGATGAGCGAGCTGCGCTCGCTGCCGAGCGCGCTCGCGATCAACGCCAGGAAGCGGGCCGCGAGATCGCCCGCCTCGTAGCCGAGCAGCTCTTCGAACTGGTCGATCGTCAGCAGCACCGTCGCCTGCCGCGCCTTCCGGGCGATGGTCAGCTCGTCGGCCAGCTCGTTGAGGACGGCGCCGTTCGGGTACTCGCCTCCGGCCGCCGCCGCCAGCCCCGCCCGCATCTCGGCCCGGTCGCGCGGCGCTCCGGCCTTTTCGAAGGCCGCGGCCAGTGCCAGTGCCAGCTCGCCGTAGGGATCCTCCAGGGGACGGAAGGGCTCGAGCGCGATCCAGTTCTGCTGGTCGCGCTCGAGCCGCGGCAGGACGCCAGCGCGGGCGAGCGAGGACTTGCCGCTGCCGGAGGCGCCGAGGACGAGCGTCAGCCGGGTCCCGGGGAAGCGCCGCAGCCGGTTGAGCAGATCGAGGGTGTCGCGGACCTCTTCGCCGCGGCCGAAGTAGAGCGCCGCGTCCTCTCTCTGGAAGGAGAGCAGGCCGGGGTAGGGCGGGCGCCTGCCGTCCCAGTCGAAGAGGTTGCCCGGGTCCAGGCCCGCCGCGGCCAGGCCGACGCTCAGGCGCACGAAGGCCTCTTCTCTCCGCTCCGTGATGTCGAGCATCTGGGTGTCCAGCATCTCCCCGTGGACCGCGCTGTCGTCGAGCTTCAGCGGGAAGATCTGCTTGCCCATCGCCCGGGCGTGCGCGAGCTCGGCGAAGCACCACTTGGAGTCCATCGAGTTCTCGCTCATCAGGGCGATCACCGCGCGGCAGGTCTTCAGCCGGCGGTAGATCTCGCGCTCCCAGTTGCGGCCCGTCGGAATGCCCTTCTGGGGGTCGAAGTCGAGGAAGATCGACTGGTGGCCCTGCTGCTCCAGCCAGTCCTTGATCAGCGACGCGGCCTTGGCGTCCTTGCTGCTGTGGCTGATGAAGATGGCGCTCATCGACCGCTCTTCCGGTCGCGGGATCAGGCGGCGGCCGCGGCGCCGGCGACGGTGCGGCGGACGAGAGCGGCGTCGACGCGCCGCGCCAGGTAGACGCTCGCCACCCCGACGGCGATGCCGGCGGCGATGTCCGGCAGCCAGTGGATTCCCAGGACGAACGTCGACAGGATGATGGTCAGCCCCACGGCGAGCGCCAGCGAGCGCGAGCGGCTCCCCGCCTGATAGGCCATCAGCACCAGGATGACGGTTAGCGAGGTGTGGGTGCTGGGGAAACAGTTGTCGAGCCCGCTGATCGGGCGCACGAACTCGATCAGCGCCGAGGACCAGCGGTCCGAGAGCAGGATCGCGCCGGTCTCGGCGTGGGTCCAGCGCTCGGGCACCGGAAAAAACAGGAAGAACGGCAGGCTGAGAAGGTAGTCGATGGCGACGGCCAGCGACAGAACGCGGTACTCGACGCCGTCCTGGCGCTTCCAGAAGACCCACGCCATCGCCAGCGCGAAGACGGCGAAGGCGAAGAAGTACGAGGTGGTGTAGCCGTAGACCGCGAGATCGTTGGTCAGGTCGTGGTTCTGAAAGAAGTCCCGGCCTTCCATCCAGCGGAAGGTGTAGGCGGCGCGCACGCCCAGCTCCTTGCCCAGCCCGAGGCGGGTCTCGATGTCGGTCTCCAGGTAGTTGACGACGAAGACCGCGAGGATGATCAGCGTCGAGACCAGCTTGTTGCGCTCAGGCATGGGCCTCCTTGGAGGAGGCGCGCGACTTGAAGCCGCGCCTCCAGAGGGCGGCCAGCCAATCGGGGCGGTAGAAGTCCAGCGCGGCGCCGACGGCCCCCAGCGTCAGGATGACGATGAACGCCCAGGTGAGGGCCCGCATGAGGTCGCTCTCCTTCGCCTCCCGCACCAGCAGCACCCGGTACCAGACGTTGCTCATCGGGTCGAACATGAGATCGCCCGCGGCGGTGCGCGGAAAGGTCTTCGGGAACGCCTTGGCGTCGAGCTGGAGCTTGTGGAAATCGGAGTGCTCGACGGGTGCCTCGAACCACTCGTTGGGATCGGTGAGATAGCCGTTCCGCTCGAACTCCTCCCACTCGATCTTGGACACCTGGAGCGGAGTGCCGCTTTCGGGCAGGGCGAAGGGCAGGTCGCGGATCACCGTCGGCCGGTCCCAGTACGGCCAGATGTAGCGCACCCGGTGCATCCGCGAGGCGATGAACACGGTGGTGCGGTCGATGAGGTCGATCTTGTCCTCGAAGCTCATGATCTGGTTCTGGACCGCTTTCTTCGCGTCGCGGAAGCCGTTCGGCTGGCTGGTCAGCTCCAGGGCGCCGTCGTGGGTGAGCTTCAGCGTCCACTCGAAGTCCGCCTTGCGATGGAAGTAGCGCTCCCAGACGGTGAACTCGGTTCCAGAGAGCTCGATCGCCTCTTCCACCGCCTTCTTCTGCCAGGCGAGGACCGGCGGCCGCGATTCCTTGTCGGCGCGGACGTCGATCGTGATCTTCGACGGCGCCTGCCGCGACTCGCGGATCAGCGCCAGCAGCGCGGTGCGGGCCTGGTGCGCCTGGCGGATGTCCTCCCAGCGCACGAAGTCGTCGATGTCGATCGCGCGGTCGCCCATCGTGGTGATCGCGGTCTGGATGCGGGTCTTGGTCCAGTCGTCCATGGAGGACGAGGCGACCAGGAGATCGTTGGGCAGCACCGTGTCGAGCGGGATGAAGTGGAGAGCGTCGCAGGTCGTCTCCTTCCCCCGGGCCTCCCGGAGCGCCGCCTCCGCCTCGGCGATCGCCGCGGCCAGCTTCGCGGTCTCTTCCGGATCGTCCTCCTCTCTCTTGCGCCGCGTCTCGAGCCCTTTCAGGCGCTCGGCCGCCCTGTCCGTCGCCTTGCAGAACTTGGCCTTGGTGCCGTCCCAGACGGCGACGATGTCGGCGCCGTCCGCCGCCTCCCGGCCCTCTTGCCCGGCCTCCTCCGCGCTACCGGGGAGCACGCCGCGGGCGACCAGGCGCACCAGGTCGCTGCTGCTGTCGCTGTCGATCTTGCGGCTCTCGATGGCGCGCAGCGTGCCGGCGGGCTCGTCCATGTTGAAGACGTGGTGCTG
>JBFJMD010000050.1:0-10471 GCA_041634115.1 Thermoanaerobaculia bacterium
ACGATCCGGCGCCCGACACCACCTGGTCGCTCGCCGCCGGCTACGCCGCGACCGACGGCATCATCCACTCCGGCATCGGGCCCTTCGACATCGACACCGGGTCGCTGATGAACTTCCTGAAAGTCGACTACTCGAAGCGGGCGACGCGGATCACCTTCTTCGTCAACGCGCTGGACGGCAGCGCCGACAACCTGCTCGCCGTCGGCCCGACCGGGCTGCCGCTCAACTTCGATTTCGAGAGCCAGACCTACAACATCGACTACAGCAGCACCAAGATCGTCGGTGAGAAGAACATCTTCACCTACGGCGCCACCGCGCGGCGCAACGACTTCGACCTGTCGATCGCGCCCCGGGGGGACACCCGCGACGAGTACGGCATCTTCGTCCAGGACGAGATCCTGATCGGCAACAAGGCCCGCTGGCTGATCGGCGCCCGCTGGGACGACATCGACCCGATCGGCTCGGTGGTCTCGCCGCGCACCAGCCTGCTGTTCTCGCCGAACCCCAACTCGACGTTCCGGATCTCGTTCAACCGCGCCTTCCGGGCGCCGTCGATGATCAACAACTTCCTGGACGTCACCATCATCAACGCCTCGGTGCTGCCGCCGCTGCCGCAATTCGGGCTGCCGAATCCGACGCTTCTCATCTTCCCGGTGCGGGCGGTCGGCAATCCGCGCGTCGAGGAAGAGCGCCTCGACGCCATCGAGGTCGGCTACGTCGGCACCTTCGGCAGGACGACCTTCACGGCCTCGGTCTACCGCAACGAGACGACGGACTCGGTGGACTTCTTCACCGCCAGCGTCTACGACTCGCAGATCCCGGTGCCGGGCTGGCCGCTGCCGCCCATCTTCCTCGACTTCCCGCCCTTCGCCGGCCTCTTCCCGCTGTCGTTCTCCTACCGCAACATCGGCGAGACCACCGACCAGGGGGTCGAGATCTCGCTGCAGGTGCGGCCTTCGGCGGAGTGGTCGTACTTCCTCAACTACTCCTACCAGGACGAGCCGGAGGTCAAGGGCGTCGACCGGGTGAGGCTGCCCAACGGCACGGTCCGCGACGCGGTGAACACGCCGCCCGAGAACCGGTTGAACGCCGGGCTGGCCTACGACGGCGGACGGTTCTTTGTCAACGGCAACGTCAACTACGCCGGCGAGGCCTTCTGGACCGACGTCCTCGACTCGCGCTTCTGGGGCCCCACCGAGGACTACACCCAGGTCAACGTCAGCGCCGGCGTGCGCTTCTCCGGCGACCGGGTGACGCTCTCGGTCAACGCCCAGAACGTCTTCGACGAGGACGTCTTGCAGCACGTTTTCGGGGACATCATCGGCCGCAAGGTGACCGGTCAGCTGCTGTTCCGGTTCTGATCCGGGATCCGGGGGCGGGCCGGCGCGAGAGCGCGCCCGGTGCCGCCCCACGGCACCCCGACCGGCCACCCGAGCCATGCCGCAGCTGCCGCTCTGGCTGAAGATCGCCTACGGGGTCTGGCTCGCGGTCTGGATCCCGAGCTACTGGGTCTACTACGGCCCCGCCAACTTCCTCTGGCTCTGCGACGTCGCCAACCTGCTGATCGGGGTGGCGATCTGGCGCGACAGCCCGCTGCTGCTCTCGTCGCAGGCGGTGGCGGTCTTCCTCGTGCAGATCGCCTGGGCGATCGACTTCGGGTCGGCGCTCGCCTTCGGCGTCCACCCGCTCGGCGGCACCGAGTACATGTTCGACCCCGCCAAGCCGCTGCCGATCCGGCTCCTTTCGCTCTTCCACCTCGTGGTGCCGCCGCTTCTCGTCTGGGGGCTGTGGCGGCTCGGCTTCGACCGCCGCGGCTGGAAGCTGCAGACGGCGATCGCGTGGTTCGTGCTGCCGCTGAGCTACGCCTTCGGCGACGCCGAGTCGAACCTCAACTGGCTGTGGGCGCCGTTCGGGATCGAGCAGACCTGGATGCCGACGGCCGCCTTCCTGCTCGTGGCGATGGTCGGCTATCCGCTGGTGGTCTTCCTGCCCACCCACGCCCTGCTGGCGCCGTGGTTCCGGACGCCGCCGCGAGCGGCTCAGCCGAGCTCTTCGGGAAGATAGCCCAGGGCGAGGCCGACCTCCCGCAGCTTCGCCCGGATCCGCGCGGCGTTTTCGGGGCCCATGCGGATCAGCGCCTTCTGCGGCGGCGTCAGGGCCTCGAGCCCGGGATCCGCGAATTCGTAGCTCTCGACTCCGGGCACCAGCTCGATCTCGCCCACGACCGCCGGCGTCGCCAGCAGCCGGCGCAGCGCCGCGGCGAGGGCGCGGTCGAAGTCGCCGCCCGGGTACCCGAGGTCGCGATAGGCGGCGTCGAAGAGCGGCTCGAGACGCCGATAGAGCTCGGCTACGCCGCCGGCGTCGAGCGAGGCGACGGCGTCGGCCAGCAGGTCGTAGCGGGCGTAGGAGGCCGGCTCCACCAGCGTGCGGCCGCCGGCCGCGCGCGCCGCGAACCTCCGCTCGGGAGCCAGGAATGCCACGTGCGCCCGCGGGCTCACCCCCTCCGCGACGTTCGCCACCGCCGCCGTCAAGCGCCGCACCAGATCGTCGGTCACCAGCCAGGAGGCGATGGCCGGGTGGGACGAGAGGCCGCGGACGAGCCGGCGCACGAGGGAGTCGCTGTCGTCGAGCGGGGGCAGCGCGGCCGCCGCCGGCTCCGGCGCCGGGACGGCCGGGGCGGCGGGAGCGGGCGCCGACTCGGCGGCGGGCTTGGCGTCCGCGTCGCCCGCGCGCCCCCGGTAGAGGCCGAAGTAGAGTCCGACCGCCGCCGCCAGCAGCGCGAAGGCCACCACGATCGGCCACACCGGCGGCCCGCCCGGCTTGCGCGGTCCGGAGACGGGGTGCTCCAGGGTCTCGAATTCGGGTGGCTCGGCGGACATTCCAGAGACAGTATACGGCTCTCGCCGTATACTGTCCGCCACGCGCGATGAGGAAGATCCGTCTCGGACGAACGCGAAAGTCGGTGTCGGCGGTGTCGGTCGGCACCTGGTCGCACGGCGGCTCGAAGACCGTGGGCGGCCAGCCGGTCGGCTGGTCGGGGCACGACGACCGCCAGGCCTCGGACGCCCTCGTGCGCTCCTGGGAGCTGGGCCTCGACCACTGGGACACGGCGGACGTCTACGGCGAGGGCCAGGCGGAAGCCCTCATCGGCTCGCTCTGGAAGCGGGTGCCGCGAGACGACATCTTCCTGGCGAGCAAGGTCGGCTGGGACCCGGGACCCTTCGGCCACCCCTACCACCCGGCCCAGATCCGGGCCCGGCTGGAGCGCTCGCTCGCCAACCTCAAGACCGACCGGATCGAGCTCTACTACCTGCACCGCTGCGATTTCGGGCTCCGCGACCGCTATCTCGACGGCGCCCTCGAGACCCTCCACCGCCTCCGCGACCAGGGCAAGATCCGCTTCATCGGCCTCTCCGACTGGGACTCCGAGAAGCTCGTCAAGTACGCGGCCCGCGTCGACCCGGACGTGGTGCAGCCCTACCGCAACGTGGTCGACGACGCCTACGAGGAGAGCGGGCTCAAGGGCTGGGTGGAGGAGAACGACGCCGGCGTCGCCTTCTTCTCGCCCTTGAAGCACGGCCTCCTGCTGGGCAAGTACGAGCGCCCGGTCGAGTTCGGGGAGGGCGACATGCGCAGCCGGGTGCCGGAGTTCCGGGACGCGAGCGCGCTCGCCCACTACCGGGAGTGCAGGAGCCGGCTCCTCAGCCGCTTCGAGGGCCGGCCGGAGCCGGTGCTGCACGCGCTGGTGGGCGCCCTGCTCGCCGACGCCGGCAGCGGCTGCGTCCTCGTCGGCGTGCGCAACCCGGCGCAGGCCGAAGCGGCGGCGAGCGCCGGAGAGCCGCTCCCGGCCGCCGATCTCGCCTGGGTGCGGGATCTCTACCGCTCACGACCGTCGCCGCGCGGCGGCTAGAAGGGAGCCGGGAAGGAGGTCGGGTCGAGGCCGCCCGGTGAAACCTGGCGGGCGCCGACCTCGTAGACTTTTCCTTGGTGGAAGAAGACGATTCGGAGATGGCCTGCTCGGCCACGGCTCGCGCCGGTGATCGGGGCGATCCCGCCGAGCGGCGGTCCACGGGAGGAGCCGTCATGCGAACGATCCGCGCACTCGCCGCCCTGCTGACATTCGCCGCCGTGCTGCTCGCCGCGCGACCCGCCGTCGCCGACGAGATCGAGCGCATCGACGAGACCCACCCCTTCCGGGAGGGCGCCCTGCTCGACGTGCGCAACACCAACGGCGGGATCGAGATCTCCACCTGGGACCGCGCCGAGGTCCGCATCGAGGCCGAGAAACGGGCGCGAGGCCGCGACTCCGACGCCGTCCGCGAGGCGCTCGCGCAGATCCGGGTGCGGGTCGAGCCCCGCGACGGCGGACTCGAGATCGAGACGGAGCTCCCCACCCACCGCGGCGGCTTCCTGAGCTGGCTGTCGGGGCGAGACGTCTCCGTCGACGTTCAGTACCGGATCACCCTGCCGCGCCGCGCCGATCTCGAGGCGCAATCGGTCAACGGCGGGCTCAAGATCGCCGGCCTCAGCGGCAGGCTGCGCCTGCGCACGACCAACGGCAAGATCCAGGTGCTCGACTCCGGCGGCCAGGTCGAGGCGCGCACGACCAACGGCGGCATCGACGTCGAGCTCAACGAGGTCGCCCCGGACGCCGAGCTCGAGTTCCACACCACCAACGGCGGCATCACGGTCTCTCTTCCGAGCGGCTTCGGGGCGGCGCTGAGCGCCTCGACGACCAACGGCACGATCGACACGGACTTCCCGATCCAGGTCCAGGGCCGGGTCAGCAACCGCAGGCTCGAAGGCACGATCGGCGGCGGCGGCCCGCGCCTCGAGCTGCGGACGACGAACGGCCGCATCCGGATCAGGGAGCGCTGAGCGGCGGTCGGCGCCCCCACGGTTCCACTCCCCGCCGCACCCGCCCTCCCCGTGGCGGACCCACCCGGAGGGCACCCTCCCGCGGCGCCCCGCCCCAGGCGCGGAGAAGGCCGGGCTAGTTGACCGGGGACGGCTCGAGATCGTCGGCTTCCGCCACCGGCCCCACCGGCCCCACCGCCATCTCGATCAACGTCAGGAGCAGCTCCTGGCGCTCGGCGACGCTCGACGCCTCGAGCAGCGCCTGTCGCTCCACCGGCGTGAACGGGAGCGCCGCCGAGAGGGCGTTGACCAGGCCGCGCGCCGGCAGCGCCGCGAGCACGTCGCGGTCGAACTCCAGGCCCTGGTCGCGGCTGAAGCGGTCGACGGAGGCGAGCAGCCGCGGACGGTCGAGCCCCTCTTCGCCCTCCCGCAGGTCGTCGGCGAACTCCTCGTAGGCCGCCGACACCCGCCGGTAGCCGCGCCGCGGCGCCAGCTCCTCGAGGGCCCGGAAGCGCGTCACCCCGCGCAGCACGATCTGGTAGCGGCCGTCCGGCTGCGGCTCGCAGCGCTCGATCACCCCCAGGCAGCCCACCGGGTAGAGATCCGGCCGCGGGCCGAACGAGAGGCCGAGGTTGTCCGGCTGCGGCGTCCGCGGCTGGATCATGCCGATGCCGCGGTGCGCTTCGAGCACGTCCTCGACCAGGTTCCGGTAGCGGTCCTCGAAGACGTTCAAGGGAAGGTAGTTGCCCGGAAGCAGCAGCACGCCGGTCAACGGGAAGACGGGGAGGTCGCTCGGGGTCTCGGGTCGCATGCCGTCCTCTCGCCGCGAGTATAGCCAGAGCGCGGCTCCGCGGCGGTCGAATGCACGTTTCCGCATTTGTTTCGATCGCCCGGAATTGTTTATACTTCTTGCCGGATTCCCGCGCATGGCCATGACTTCCCCGACATCGGAGCCGCTCTTGGAGGCCCGCGAGGACCTTCCCTCGGAGCTGCTGCTCGGCCAGAACCGGATCCTCAACCTCGTCGCCCGCGGCATCCACCTGGACCAGGTGCTGACCGAGTTCTGCCACGTCCTGGAGTACTCGATCCCCGACGCGCGCTGCTGCGTGATGCTGTTCAATCCGGCGGACACGACCCTCGTCGTCGGCGCCGCCCCCAGCCTGCCGGTCGAGTTCAGGAACTCCATCAACGGGCTGACGGTGGGCTCGGCCCCCGGCGCCTGCAGCGCGGCCGCCCACCGCAACGAGATCGTGATCACGCCCAGCATGGCGACCGACCCGGAGTGGGAGGGGCTGCGCCAGAAGGTCCTGGAGAGCAAGCTGGCGGCGTGCTGGTCGGCGCCCATCCGCGGCGTCCGCTGGGCCGCCGACCAGCGCGAGCGGGACGAGGTCTGGGTGCTCGGCACGGTCGCCTTCTACTACGACGGGCCGCGCTCGCCGACGACCCGCGAGCTGCGGGTGCTGGAGATGACCAGCGCCCTCGCCAGCCTCGCCATCAACACCGCCCGCACCCACGAGAAGCTCGGCCGCCAGGGCCTCTACGACTCGGTGACGGGATTGCCGAACCGCAAGGTGTTCACCGAGAAGCTCAAGGAGTCGCTCGACCCCGTCACCCCCCACGACGACAAGCTCGCGGTCCTGCTGCTCGACCTCGACCACTTCAAGGAGGTCAACGACACGTTCGGCTACGCGGTCGGCGACTTCCTCCTGCGCAGCGTCGCCGAGCGCCTCGTCGCCTACCGCCGGCCCTCGGACATGCTCGCCCGCTTCGGCGACGACGAGTTCGTGTTTCTGGTCGGCGAGATCTCGCGCAACGACGACATCAAGGAGATCTCGAAGCAGATCCTGTCGGCGGTCGCGGAGCCCTACGATTTCAGCGGACAGCAGCTCGCGGTCTCGGCGAGCCTGGGGGCCAGCCTCTACCCCTGGGACGGAGAGGACGCGCAGACGCTGCTGCGCAACGCCGAGAACGCCCTCTACGCCGCCAAGCAGCAGGGGCGCAACCGCTTCCGCCTCTACGCACCGACGATGGGCGGCTACGCCTTCGAGAAGCTGCAGCTCAAGATGGCGCTCGGCTACGCGGTGGAGAACCAGGAGCTGGAGGTCCTCTACCAGCCGAAGGTGCGCAGCGAAGACGGAGCCATCGTCGGCGCCGAGGCGCTGATCTACTGGAACCACCCGGGCGAGGGCCAGCTCTCGCCGGGCCGTTTCATCCCCCTCGCCGAGGACTCCGGCCTGATCCTGCCGATCGGCGACTTTGTGCTGAAGACGGCCTGCTCGCAGGTGGAGAGCTGGCGGCGGGCGGGTCTCGACCACATGTCGGTCGCGGTCAACATCTCGGCGATCCAGTTCCGCGAGCGCAGCTTCGTGGAGAAGATCGGCGCGATCCTCGAGCGCACCGGGCTCGCCCCGCAGGCGCTGGAGCTGGAGATCACCGAGACCATCGCCATGACCGAGGTCGAGCAGACGATGCGGCGGATGACGGAGCTCGAGCAGCTCGGCGTCCGCATCGCGATCGACGACTTCGGCACCGGATACTCCTCTCTCGCCTACCTCAAGAGATTCCCCATCCACACCCTGAAGATCGACAAGTCCTTCATCCTCAAGCTGCCCGCCGACAAGGAGAACCTGGCCATCGTCAAGGCGGTCATCGCCCTCGCCACCAACCTCGGCCTCGACATCGTCGCCGAGGGGGTCGAGACCGCCGAGCAGGCGAGCGTGCTCAAACAGCACGGCTGCGAGCTGCTGCAGGGCTTCCACTTCAGCCGGCCGGTCTCCGCCGACGAGTTCTACCGGCTCGCCCGGCTCGGCAAGAGGTAGGGAACGCGGCGCGAAGTCGCCGCCCGGAAGCCCCCCGCGCGATGACCCTCGGCAAGCGGCTCTCCCGACTGCTCGCCCCCTCGCTCCTCGTCCGCGCCGCGCTCGCGCTGGCGCTGGTCGGGCTGCTGCCGATGGCGGTGATCACCCACCGGCTGATCGGCATCAACGAGAACGCGATGGACGAGCAGGTCGACAGCACCCACACCCTCGCCGCCCGCACCGCCGCGGAGCGGGTCGACGCCTTCCTGGCCACGCGCATCGCGCTCGCCCACGGCCTGGCGACGAACCCGGCGATGGCCGAGCCCCTGTCCCCGGAGGCGCGGGTGCTTTTGAGCGAGAACCTCCAGGCCTGGGTGGGGCTCGGCGTCCTCGCGATCGCGGTGGTCGACCAGGGCGGAGAGACGGTCATCCTGGCGCAGGTCGCCGACGAGGAAGAGAAGCGCCGGGCCGCCGCGGCCTTGGCGCTGCCCGCGGACCTGGAGATCGGCCTCGTCGCGGCAGGTCCCGGCGACGCCCATCCCACGGTGCGCCTCGCGGTGCCGCTGCTCGCGACGGACGCCCGGCTGTGGCTGGTCGCCGGAGAGCCGCCGGACCCTCGGGACGGTCTCGTCGCCGCCCTGGAGACCGCCGAGCTGGGCGAGGAGGCGGAGCTGGTGCTCGCCCACCGCGAGCGGGGCACGGTGCTCGCGGGGCCGCCGATCGAGCTGCCGCCGCTGCTGGTCGAGGACGCCCGCAGCGGCAGGTTCCAGGGCACCCGCCCCGGTCTCGACCCCGCCGCCGCCGGCGAGGAGATGATCGGCGCCCACGCCCCGGTCGGCAACGCCCCCTGGACGGTGTTCTCGCTCCAGCCGTCGCGGGTCGCGCGGCGGGTCGCCCGGCGGATGTCGCAGGAGGCCGGCCTGGCGGTCGGTCTCGCCTCGCTGCTCGTCGCGGTCCTCTCGGCCGCCGCCTGGGCCACGGTCGTGCGCCCGATCCGCCAGCTCGCGAGCGCCCAGCGGCGCCTCGCCGGGGGGGTCCGCACCCGGGCGCGCTCCGGAAGCGAGATCGATCAGCTCAAGGCCTCCTTCGAGGCGCTGGAGCAGCGGCTCAAGGACCGCCAGGCCCTCGACCAGGTCTTCCTCGGCCGCTACCAGATCCTCGAGGTCGTGGGCTCCGGCGCGATGGGGACGGTGTTCAAGGGGCGCGACCCCAAGCTGCAGCGGCCGGTGGCGCTCAAGACGATCCGCCTCGACGCCAAGATCGGCCGTGAGCGGCGGGCCGAGCTGATCTCGCGCCTGCTCCAGGAGGCGGTGACGGTGGCCAAGTTCAACCACCCGAACATCGTCGCCGTCTACGACGTCGAGGACCGCCCCGAGGCGGCCTTCGTGGCCATGGAGTTCGTCGACGGGGTGAGCCTCGAGCGCCTGCTCTGGAGCTCGGGCCGGCTCCCCGCCCCGCAGGTGATGCCGCTCGGTGCCGGGATCGCCGCCGGCCTCGCGGCGGCGCACGAGCACGGCCTCGTCCACCGGGACGTCAAGCCCGCCAACATCCTGCTCGGCCGCGGCGGCTCCATCAAGGTGACCGACTTCGGAATCGCCGAGCTGCTCTCCTCGATGTCGCCGACCCAGGACGTGGTCTTCGGCACCCCCGGCTACCTGCCGCCGGAGACGCTGCAGGGGCAAGGCTACGACCGCTCGAGCGACCTCTTCTCGCTCGGCGCGATCCTCTTCTTCTGCCTCACCGGCCGCCGGCCCTTCGAGGGCCGCAGCGTCCGCGAGGTGATCCGCAAGACGATGTTCAGCTCCGTCACGCCGCCCCGCGAGCTCGTGCCCTCGGTGCCGCCCGACCTCGAGGCCCTGGTGCTGGAGCTGCTGGCCGCGGACCGCTCCCGGCGTCCCGGCGATGCGGGCGAAGTCGCCGCGCGCCTCGAGAGGATGGCCGGCCGCGCCGGCGCCTCCTGGTCGCTGCCCGAAGGGCCGTTCGACGCCGATGCGGCGAGGGAGGCGCCGGACGAGACGGACGGGGCGCGCTTCGTCGCGACGACGCGGGTGGCGTGAGGCCGGGGGCGGAGCCCGGCCGCTCCGGCGCCCGGACCTTCGGACGGGTCAGCGGGCGCGGGCGGCGGCCGCGACGAAGGGCCATTCGAGCCGGCGCCGGTTGCCGAGCCGGTCGGCCACCTCGATCACGAGCGCCGAGCCGTCGCCGTCGCCGCCGGAGAGGCTCAGACCCATCGACCGGATCTCCCCGCAGCCGGGATCCTCGGCGGTGAGCCAGACCAGCCTCTCGCCGAGCGGCTCGCCGGCCGGGTCCGAGGGATCGACGAGGCCGGGGGCGAGCAGCAGCACCTCCGGGCGGTCCTGCCGGATCCCGAGCACGTGATAGGTGCGCTGGCGGGCGGTCAGGACCTGCCTGGGCAGGAAGTTGTCGGCGATCGGCGAGGTCGTGCTGCCCCAGGCGAGCACGTTCCAGGCGGGCCGGTCGAGCCGGCGGTAGAAGCTGGCGAGCGCCCGCTTCACCCATTTGCGCTTCCGCTTCTGCCACTTCCTGGTCGCCAGCCCGGCGCCCACCTTGGCCTCCAGGAGCTCCGCGTCGCCGACCTGCCAGCGCAGCTCGGGCGGATCGTCGTCGACCACGAACCGCACCGGCTCGAGCTCCCCCCGGTTGCCGAAGACGTCGGTCGCCACCGCGTCCACGACGTGCTCTCCGCTCGCCCACGGCCCGGCGAGGCCCGCCGCCGCGACGACCTCGCCGTTGACCCGCGGCGACCAGCTCTCGACGCCGCTCTGGGCGTCGGCGACCGAGATCTCGACCCGGAC
>JBFJMD010000051.1:0-10374 GCA_041634115.1 Thermoanaerobaculia bacterium
CCTACTTCGACCGCGGACCGAAGTTCCTCCATTACCGGCCGGAGACGGTGATCCTGACCAGCGTCGAGTACGACCACGCCGACCTCTACCCGGAGCCGGAGAAGCTGGTCGCCGCCTACGAGGACCTCGTCCGGCTGCTTCCGCCCGACGGCCGGCTGGTGGCCTGCGGCGACTCGCCGGAGGTGCGGCAGGTGGCGCGGCGGTGCCGGGCCGAGACGGTCTTCTACGGCCTCGGCCGCGACAACGAGGTGCGGCCCGCCGGTCCGGTCGAGGCCGGACCGCGGGGCACCCGCTTCGCCGTCGACGACCCCGAGGCCGGGCGGGTCGAGATCGAGCTCGCGCTGGCCGGCCGGCACAACCTCTCGAACGCGCTCGCGGTCTGGGCGGTGGCGCGGCGGGACGGGCTGCCGGCCGAGGCGGTGGCGTCGGCCTTCGCCCGCTTCGGCGGCGTCCGGCGGCGGATGGAGGAGCTCGGCGCCGCGGGCGGCGTCACCGTCGTGGACGACTTCGCCCACCACCCGACGGCGGTCGCCAAGACCCTCGAAGCGCTGCGCCAGCGCTACCCGGGGCGCCGGCTGACGATCGCCTTCGAGCCCCGCTCGCTGACCGCCGGCCGGCAGATCTTCTTCGACGACTACGTGCGCGCCTTCGCCGGCGCCAACCGGGCGCTCTTCGCGCCGATCTTCCACGCCGGCCGCCTCGCCGCCGAAGAGCGCCTCGACCTCGACCGGCTCGTCGAGCGGCTGGCGGAGACCGGAGTCGAGGCGGGCCGGGCCGCGTCGGTCGAGGAGCTGCTCGACCAGCTCGCCGACGGCGCCCGTCCCGGCGACGTCGTCGTCGCCATGTCCTCGGGCGACTTCGGCCGCCTGCCGCAGCGCATGCTCGAGCGTCTGCGCGAGTCCCGTTCCGTCTAACATCGAACCCATGGAGGAGAGAACTTGGACAAGAAGACACTGATCGACAACTTGAACGAAGACCTCGCTGGAGAGCTGGGCGCGATCGTCCAGTACATCACGTACGCGGCCAAGGTGACGGGGCCCTATCGGCCCCAGCTCTCCGCTTTCTTCCTCGCCGAGGTGGCCGACGAGCAGGGGCACGCGCAGTACCTGGCGAACAAGGTCGTGGCGCTCGGCGGCGAGCCGGCGACGACCCCGCGCCCGGTTCCCGCGGCGGCCACGAACCGCGAGATGCTGGAGGCGGTCCTCGAGGCCGAGCGGCAGGCGGTCGTGGACTACTCGAAGCGCGCCGAGGAGGCCGCGGAGTTCGGCGACAAGGGGCTGGCCGTCCAGCTCGAGGACATGGTCCGCGACGAGTCCGGCCACTCCGAGGAGACGGAGCGCATCCTGAGGGACTGGCCGGTCTAGGACCTGCTCGCAGCGCTCTGCCATCACGCCCTGTTCTCGGCCTGCTGCTCCTGCGAGGACGACTCGCGCTGCCACCGGTCGGTGGTGCGCGAGCTCCTCGCGGAGCGCGGCGCGAGGATCGCCTGACGAGCCGCGGCCCGCGGCCCCGATTTGCTAGACTCCGGGGGCGTTACAGGCCAGTCCGAAGCCAGTCCGAGGGAGAATCGCGGGTTTCCGCGAGCCCACGCCGTCGCGCGACGGCGATCGATGTGAGGGTCGGCTCAACCGCTTCGAGAAAGAGGGAAGGGACATGCAAGGGCAAATCCTGGATTACTCGGTGCAAGAGAACTCCGGTGTCATCACGGGCTCCGATGGCGCGAGATACAGCTTCAGTGGAGCGGACTGGAAGGGGGACCGCCCGCCGGCGCGCGGGATGACGGTCGACTTCGACCCCGAGGGGAGCCACGCCAAGTCCGTCTTTCTCGCGATCGGCAGCGCCGGCTCCAAGGAGAAGGACAAGACGGCGGCGGGCCTGCTCGCGATCTTCCTCGGCGGGTGGGGCGTGCACAAGTTCTACCTCGGGTTCACCGGCCCCGGCCTCGTCTACCTGCTGACCAACACCATCGGCCTCGCGATCACCTGGATCCTGCTTTTCATTCCCAACATCGCCCTCGGCGTGATCGCCCTCGTCGAAGGCATCATCTACCTGACCAAGAGCGACGAAGAGTTCGAGCAGCTCTACGTCATCCAGAAGAAGCAGTGGTTCTAGCCGTCGGGCTAGCCCTCGACGCCGAGTCGGCGGAGGTGGGTCTCGAGCACCAGCTCGGGGTCGAATCGGCGTAGCCGGAGCGCTTCCGGGGTCGTCCCCGCCAGCGCGGCTTCGGGCACCAGTCCGACGATCTCGGTCGCCACGACCTCGGTGCCCTCGGCCGCGGCCTCGCGCGAGACCGCCGCGTGGGCCGCCGCGGGCGGGGTCTTCCGGTAATCGGTCAGGTTCATGCTCACCTGGGCGCGGCCACGCCCCTCGAGGTAGAGCCCGAGGGCCTTGACGGCGGGGAGACCACCGCCCGCCTCCCGGACCCTCGCGGCGATCCGCCGCGCTACCGCGACGTCGGCGGTGGCGAGCTCCGCGTTGAACGCGACCAGGAAGTCGCGCGCGCCGACGACCGTCACGCCGGCGCCGGGGTCGACGCGCGCCGGACCGAAGTCCGGCGCCCACGCCGGCTCCGCGAGCCGCGCGGCCAGACGCTCGAGACCCCCGCGCCGGATGTCGGCGAGGTTCGCGCGCTCGGGGCGGCTCGCCGCCCGCCCGTAGAGGAAGACGGCGAGCCCGTGGCGCTCGGCCACCCGGGCGCCGAGCTCGCGCGCGGCGGCGACCGCGTCGTCCATGCGGGCCCCGGCGAGCGGCACGAAGGGCACCACGTCGACGGCGCCGAGGCGCGGGTGGACGCCGCGATGGCGGCGCAGGTCGACGGTCTCGACCGCGACGTCGTAGACGGCCAGCAGTGCGCGAACCAGCGGCCCGGCTTCGCCGACCAGGGTCAGGACGGACCTGTTGTGATCGGCGTCCGAAGAGACGCCGATCAGGTGCGCGCCGTCCACCGAGCGCCCGGCCGCCGCGAGCCGCGCGATCGCTTCCGGCCGGCGACCCTCGCTCAGGTTGGGAACGCTCTCGAGCAGCGGCAAGCGATCAGTATAAGCGGCGGCCCGACGGGAGTCGGCGTTTGGCCGTCGGCGCGCCCTTTTGCTACTATCCTTCGGATCGCCGGTCGGCAGCCCAAGCCACCCCTCCCCAATGACTTACCCCGGTAACGAAGCCCTCTCGCAGGACATCCAGAAGCGGATCCTGGAGACGTTTCGCCAGACCCTCGAGCTGGCCGCGGGTGCCAACCGGCAGGAGGCGCTGCTGGGCTGCGACTTCGTCCTGCGCCTGGATCCCCTGTTCGAGCCGGCGCGCGTCCTGCAGAGCCGCCTGCAGTCCGGCGACCGGGTGGAGGTGGACGACCTCCACGCCGCGCTGCCCGAAGACGGCGCCGGGACGGCCGCCACGGCGCAGAGTGCGGGGGCCGGGCCGGAGACGTCCGTGCCGGACTTCAGCGAGCTCGGCGACCTGGACTTGAGCCTCGAGCCGGTCGCCCCCGGCGCCCTGCCCCCGGCGGCGCCTGCCGAGACACCCGCCGCCGAGGCGCCGCCGGCCAAAGCCCCCGCCGCGGACTCGCCGCCGGCCGAGTCGCCGGACCTCGAGGCGCAGGACGAGCTCCCGGCGCTCGATCTGGGCGACGAGGAGGCCCCGGCGGCGGCACCGGAACCGGCGGCGGCGCCACCCGAGCCCGGCGCCGGACCGCTCCTCGCCGACAGCGAGCCGGAAGCGGCCCTCGACGCCGACAGCGAGAACCGCATCGAGGAGCTCTTGGCCGAGGGCCAGGCCGCGTTCGACCGCACCGAGTACCAGGGGGCGATCGACGCCTGGTCGCGCATCTTCCTGATCGACATCGATCACCCCGAGGCCAACCGTCGCATCGAGCTGGCGCGCAAGCTCAAGGCCGAGGTGGAGCGCAAGGTCGAGGAGGCGATGCACGAGGGCGTCTCGCTCCTCCACGCCGGCGATCTCGACGCGGCGAAGGGAGCCTTCGCCAAGGTGCTGGAGATCCAACCGAATCACGTCACCGCCCGCGAGTACCTGGACAAGCTGGAGGCCGGGATCGAGCCGACCCCTCCGCCCCCGGCGCCGGCCGCCGCGCCGGCGGCCCCCGCCACGGCCCCGGACGCGGAGCCCGCCGAGGCCCTGGAAGCGGTGGACGAGGCCGAGCCCGAGGCCGGCCGCCGCGGCGTGGTGCCGATCCGCAAGCCCCGCCACCCGAAGGCTGTGCGCCCGGACCGGGACAAGCGCAGCCGGCTGTTCGTCTACATCGGCAGCGCCGTGCTCGTGCTGGTGGCGCTCGGCGGCTGGCTGCTCTGGTCGAACCGCGAGCGGGCGTTCCCCAACGCCACCGAGCAGGCGACGGCGGCGACCGCCCAGCCCGACCCGATCGCCCGCGCGCTGCAGCTCCACGAGCAGGGCCGGACCTCGATCGCGATCGCGCAGCTCAAGCGCCTGCCCCCGGCCAGCCCCCAGTACGAGGAGGCGCAAGTGCTGATCTCCCAGTGGGAGGTCGCGTCCGAGCCCGGGGAGGGCCAGGAGTCCGGTCCCACCGAGGAGCAGCTCGCCCAGCGCGAAGCGCTCGTCGCGCGGGCTCGCGAGGCCTACGCGAACCGCGAGTTCTTCCGCGCCGAGCAGCACTTCGAGCAGGCCGCGGCGATCGCGCCGCTGGAGGGCGCCGCGACGGAGATCCGGGCCGACGTCCGCGAGCAGCTCAAGCCGGTGCGAACCCAGATCGAGATCTTCCGCCAGGGGGAGTGGGAGTACGCGCTGCGCGATCTCTGGAGAATGCGCCAGGAGGATCCGCGCAACCGGGACGTCCTGCGCCTCATGGTCGACTGCTACTACAACCTCGGCGTGCGCGACCTGCAGCGGGGCGACACCCTCGCCGCGGGCAAGAACTTCGAGGAGGCGCTCCAGCTCAGTCCGGAAGAGCCGGCAATCCGCCGCCTGGCGGTCTTCGCCAAGACCTACCAGGAGCGCCCCGAGGACCTGCTCTACCGGATCTTCGTCAAGTACCTCCCGTTCCGCTGATCGCCGATGAAGCGCTCCCCCGTCCCACCGGACCTGCCTCGGCTCTTCGACCCGCCCCTCGGCCCCGACTCGGTGGCCGCGCTCGCGGAGGAAGAGAACGGGCTCGAGCCCGAGGCTCCGGCCGCGCCGAGCCCCCGGTCGCTCTTCGCCGAACAGGAGGCGCCCGGCTCCACCCCGGGCCGCGCCGACGCCGCCGGCGACGCGGCCGGGCCGGAGCGGGCCGGCGACCCCGGGCCGGCGTCCCCGCCTTCCCCGCCCCGCCTCGTCTCTCGGGCCGCCGCCGGCGCCCTCGACCTCGGCCTGAACCTCGCGGTCCTCGTCCTCGCGCTCGTCGGCGCCCGCATGCTCGGGGTCGAGCCGCGGCTCTCGCTCTGGCCGGCGATCGCCGTCTTCATCGCGGTCTTCTCCTTCCTCTACATCTCGCTGCCGCTCGCCTTCTGGGGGCAGACGCCCGGCATGGCCCGGGCCCGGCTCGCCGCCCGCAACGAGGGCGACCAGCCCCTGACCTTCGGCCAGACCGCCCTGCGCTGGCTGGGCGCCGCGCTCACCGTCCTGGCGCTCGGACTGCCCCTGCTCCTGGCCCTCGGCGGCGGCTCGCTGGCCGACCGCCTGAGCGGCTCGGCCACCCACGTCCGCCGCTAGCCCGGCCTAGCCCCCTCGCCGCCGCCAGACCGCCCAGGCCAGCCAGAGGTTGGCGGCGCCGGTGACCAGCGCGAACGCCTGGAGGCCGTCGATGCCGGGCGCCAGCGCCGCCACGCCGCCGAGCTGGTAGGCGAGTCCGCACCGCCGCAGCGGCGGGAAGGCGAGGCCGCCGAGCACGTAGAAGGAGTGGCCGACGAGCAGCAGCCAGAGCCCGGGGAGCAGCCCGCCGAGACCCGGGGCGCGGAGCACGAGGGCGACGGACAGGACCAGCGCCACCAGCGAGAGGTTGCCCTGGACCCGGAGCCCCCATCCGGAGAGGCTTCCGGCCCGCGCGGCCCCGGACCGGCGGCGACGGGCGCCGAGCAGGGCGATCTCGATCGCGCCGGCGAAGAGGATGGTGACCGACCAGAGCAGGAGCGTCCCCGCGGGGCCGGCCGCGGCCAGGACGCGGGGCGTCGAGAGCGCCGCCGCCGGCAGCGCCACGGCCCAGGCGAGCCACGACCAGGGCGAGCTGAGATAGGGGCGCCCGGCCTCCTCGAAGACCTCGCGGACCCGGTCGAGGGCGTCGTCCTCCGCCTCGCCGCGGCCGCCGCCGAAGAGAGGGTCGTACGCGGAGGGCATGACGCCCGGGATCAGCGCTCGCGCGCTTCGTCGAGCAGCCGCAGCTGCAGCCGGGCGCCCTTCACCGCGCGCTGCCGGGCGGCGAAGCTGGCGTCGTCGCGCACCACCATCTCGCGGGCGCTCGCCAAGCGCGACTCGGCGCGCTCGCGGTCGAGCTGCTCGGGCCGCCGCGCCTCCTCGGTGAGCACGGTCAGGCGGTCGCGGACCATCTCGGCAAAGCCGCCGCCGACGTAGAACAGCTCGGTCCCGGCCTCGGTCTCGACGCGCAGCCGTCCGACGTCGAGCTTGACCACCAGCGGAGCGCGGCCGCGCAGCACGCCGACCTCGCCGTCGTGCGCGGGCAGCGCCACGAACCGCGCCTCGCCCTCGCTCACGACCCGCTCGGGGGTGACCACGCTGTAGCGGAAGGTCTTGGCCATCGCCCTACTGGAGCTTCTCCGCCCGCGCCGCGGCGTCCTCGATCGTGCCGACGTACATGAAGGCCTGGTCCGGCAGCTGGTCCCACTTGCCCTCGCACAGCTCCTCGAACGAGCGGATGGTGTCGTCGCGTGAGACGTAGACGCCGGTGAGGCCGGTGAACTGCTCGGCGACGAAGAAGGCCTGCGAGAGGAAGCGCTCGATCTTGCGCGCCCGGCGCACCACGATCTTGTCCTCCTCGGAGAGCTCGTCGACGCCGAGGATGGCGATGATGTCCTGCAGGTCCTTGTAGCGCTGGAGGATCTGCTGCACCCGCCGCGCCACCTTGTAGTGTCGCTCGCCGATGTACTCGGGGGCGACGATGCGGCTGCTCGAAGCCAGCGGATCGACCGCCGGGTAGATGCCCTTCTCCGAGATCGAGCGCTCCAGGTTCACCGTCGAGTCGAGGTGCGAGAAGGCGGTCGCCGGCGCCGGGTCGGTGTAGTCGTCGGCCGGCACGTAGATCGCCTGGATCGAGGTCACCGCGCCGCGGTTGGTCGAGGTGATGCGCTCCTGCAGCTCGCCCATCTCGGTGCCCAGGGTCGGCTGGTAGCCCACCGCCGAGGGCATGCGGCCGAGCAGCGCGGAGACCTCCGAGCCCGCCTGCGAGAAGCGGAAGATGTTGTCGATGAAGAGCAGCGTGTCGACGCCGGTCTGGTCGCGGAAGTGCTCGGCCATGGTCAGCGCCGAGAGCGCCACCCGCAGGCGCGCCCCGGGCGGCTCGTTCATCTGGCCGAACACCATCACGGTCTGGTCGATGACGCTCTTGCCGGTGTCGCCGATCTTGGCCTCCTGCATCTCCAGCCAGAGGTCGTTGCCCTCGCGGGTGCGCTCGCCGACCCCGGCGAAGCAGGAGTAGCCGCTGTGGAAGCGGGCGAGCCGCGCGATCAGCTCCTGGATGATCACCGTCTTGCCGACCCCGGCGCCGCCGAAGAGCCCGGCCTTGCCGCCGCGCACCAGCGGGCAGAGCAGGTCGATCACCTTGATCCCGGTCTCGAAGAGCTCGGTCTTCGACGACAGGTCTTCGAGCTCGGGGGGCTCGCGGTGGATCGGGCGCTTCTCGGTGGTCCCCACCGGTCCCCGGTCGTCGATCGCCTCGCCGACCAGGTTGAACACCCTCCCCAGGGTTTCCTCGCCCACCGGCACCTCGATCGGTCCGCCGGTGTCGAGGACCTGGGAGCCGCGGCGCACGCCGTCCGTCGAGTCGAGCGCCACCGCCCGCACCCGGCCGCCGCCGAGGTGCTGGGCGACCTCGCACCAGAGGGTCTCGACCACCGACTCGCCCAGGACCCGGCGCTCGACGTCGAGCTTGAGCGCGTTGTAGATCGCCGGCAGCTGCTCCTCGGCGAACTCGGCGTCCAGGATGGAGCCGATGACCTGTGTGACCTGTCCGTAGTTGCCGTTTTCCATCGTACCGTTCCTATCCAATCGATCTCGTTGCCGCGGCTCCCGCGGAGCCCGCTCAGGCGAGCGCGTTGGCGCCGCCCACGATGTCCAGCAGCTCCATCGTGATCTGGGTCTGCCGGGCCCGGTTGTACTGCTGGGTCAACCGCTTGATCATCTCTCCGGCGGCGTCGGTCGCCGCCTTCATCGCCACCATGCGCGCGATCTGCTCGCTCACCGCGGCGTCGGAGAAGCACTGGTAGAGCCGCACCCGGAAGGTCGCCGGCAGCAGCTCGTCGAGCAGCACCGCCGGCTCGGGCGAGAACTCGTACTCGATCTCCTGCTCCCGCTCGCCGCCCCCCGCGCCCTCGCCCGGTCCGGCGGCCAGCTCGCGCGAGAGCGGCAGCAGACGCTCCACCATCGGCAGCTGCCGCCCGGCGGAGACGAACTTGGTGAAGGCGACGTCCACCGCGTCGATCTCGCCGGCCACGAAGCGCGCCATCAGCTCGTTGGCGAGCGGCTCGACCTGCTCGAAGCGCGGCACGTCGGAGATCGTGGTGATCTGCTCGTCCATGGCGCGCCCCAGAAAGCGAAAGTAGTTGATGCCCTTCTTGCCCACCATGTGGGTCTCGGCCTCGACCCCGCGCTCGCCGCAGTCCTTCAGATGCTCGATCGCCGTGCGCAGGACGTTCGCGTTGTAGCCGCCGCATAGCCCGCGCGTGCTGGTGAGCACCACCACCGCGGAGCGCTTTTCCTCCTCGCGAGCGGCCATCAGCGGGTGGCTCACGTCCTGCGCCGCCCGCGCCAACCCGCTGACCAGCTCGGCCAGCTTGTCGGTGTAGGGGCGCCCCGCCACCGCCGCCTTGTGGGCGGCCTGGAAGCGAGCCGTGGCGATGAGCTGCATCGTCCGCGTGATCTTGCGGATGTTGCGCGCCGCCTTGCGCCGCTTGACGAGGACCCTGCGATTCGCCATCCCTGCCGCCGGGCGCTAGGCCGCGCCCTTTCCCTTGACGTGGTGGGACTTGAAGTCGGCGATGACCCGCTTGAGCTTCTCGGCCAGCTCGTCGGCGAGACCGCCGCTCGTCACCAGCTCCTCGAGCAGCTCCGGGCACTCGTCGCGGAAGTGCTTGAGCAGCGCGCCCTCGAACTCGGCGACCGCGGAGTTGGGCAGGTCGTCGAGGAAGCCCTGGGCGCCGGCGAACACGCTCACCACCTGCTCGCCCACCGTGTACGGCCGGTACTGCGGTTGCTTCAGCAGCTCGACCATGCGCTCGCCGCGGTCGAGCTGGCGCTGGGTGGCGGCGTCGAGCTCGGTGCCGAGCTGGGAGAAAGCCTCGAGCTCGCGGAAGGCGGCGAGGTCCAGACGCAGGGTGCCGGCGACCTTCTTCATCGCCTTGATCTGGGCGTTGCCGCCCACTCGCGACACCGAGATGCCGACGTTGACCGCCGGCCGCACGCCGGCGAAGAAGAGGTCGGGCTCGAGGTAGATCTGACCGTCGGTGATCGAGATGACGTTGGTCGGGATGTAGGCCGAGACCTCGCCCTCGAGGGTCTCGATGATCGGCAGCGCGGTCATCGAGCCGCCGCTGTCGGGGAAGAAGTGGATCCGGAAGTCGTCGCGGTCGGGCAGGGTGGCGAGCCACGCTTCCGCCCGCTCGCGCCCGTTCGGCCGGCAGTAGATGCCGGTCGGGTCGTCGGGGCGGTGCTCGACCGGCGCCTTCAGCCCCTCGGGGTGCTTGCGAGCGACGCCGCGGTCGGTCTCGCTCTCCGCCGTGTCCTTCGGCACCACCGCGTACTCGTCGCGCAACTTCACCGCCCGCTCGAGCAGCCGCGAATGGAGGTAGAAGACGTCGCCGGGATAGGCCTCACGGCCGGGCGGCCGCCGCAGCAGCAGCGAAAGCTGGCGGTAGGCGTGCGCCTGCTTCGAAAGGTCGTCGTAGATGACGAGGGTGGCGCGTCCCTGCTTGTACATGAAGTACTCGGCCATCGCCGCCCCGGCGTAGGGGGCGATGAACTGCAGCGGCGCCGGGTCGGCGGCCGACGCCGAGACCACGATGGTGTAGTCCATCGCCCCGTGCTCCTGCAGCTTGTCGATCACCCCGACGACCGTGGATTCCTTCTGGCCGACCGCCACGTAGATGCACACCACGTCGCCGGCCTTCTGGTTGACGATGGTGTCGATGGCGATCGCGGTCTTGCCGGTCCGGCGGTCGCCGATGATCAGCTCGCGCTGGCCGCGGCCGATCGGGATCATGC
>JBFJMD010000052.1:0-10327 GCA_041634115.1 Thermoanaerobaculia bacterium
CTGGAGGGCGAGCGGGTGCGGCGGTTCATGAAGCCCGATCCGGTGGCGGTGCCGCGGGCGCTGTCGGTGGCGGAGTTGGTGGAGGACTACGTCTACAGGTACCATTTCAAGATGTACCCCGTCGTCGACGGCGACCGGCTGCTGGGCTGCGTCTCCACCCGTCAGGTCAAGGAGCTGCCGCGCGAGGAGTGGAGCCGCCAGACCGTGGGTGCGATCACCGAGCCCTGCTCCGCCGCCAACACCGTCTCTCCGGAGACCGACGCCCTCGAGGCGCTCGCCACCATGAGCCGCGAGGGGGCGTCGCGGCTGCTGGTGGTGGAGAGCGGCCGCCTCGCCGGCATCATCGCGCTCAAGGACCTGCTGCGCTTCCTGGCGCTCAAGGTCGAGCTCGAGTCCGACGCCGCCTGAGCCCGCGGCGCCCGAGAACGACCCGATGAGCGCCGACTCCCCTCCCCGCGAGTACTGGGGCACCCGCATCGGCCTGGTGCTGGCGATGGCCGGCAACGCCGTCGGGCTGGGCAACTTCCTGCGCTTCCCGGTGCAGGCGGCCCAGAACGGCGGCGGCACGTTCATGATCCCCTACTTCATCTCGTTCCTGCTGCTGGGGATCCCGCTGATGTGGATCGAGTGGAGCGTCGGCCGCTTCGGCGGCGCCCACGGCCACGGCTCGGTGCCGGGCATGTTCGACCTGCTGACCGACCGGCGGCTCAAGGTGGCGAAGTACCTCGGGGTCCTGGGGCTCTTCATGCCGCTGGTCGTCTTCATCTACTACACCTACGTGGTGTCGTGGATGCTGGCGCTCTCGCTCTTCAGCCTCAGCGGCGACTACTTCGGCCTCGGCAGCGCCGAAGAGATGCGCGGCTACCTCGCCTCGTACCAGAACCTCTTCGACTCGACCCACGTGGGCGGCGCCCCGACGCTGCTCTTCTTCCTGGCGACCGTCGGCTTCGTGGCCTGGGTGCTCGCCCGCGGGGTCTCCGGCGGCATCGAGAAGCTCGCCCTCTACGGCATGCCGGTGCTCTTCGTCTTCGCGTTCATTCTCATGGCGAGAGTGCTGACGCTGCCGCCCGCGGTCGGCTCGCCGGCCGAGGGGCTGGACTTCATCTGGAACCCCGACTGGGGGGCGCTCGGCAGCGCCGGGGTGTGGATCGCGGCCGCCGGGCAGGTCTTCTTCACCCTGTCGATCGGCATGGGGACGATCCAGACCTACGCCTCGTATCTGAAGCGCGACGACGACGTCGCCCTGACCGGCCTGTCCACCGCGTCGACCAACGAGTTCGCCGAGGTGGTCCTCGGCGGCACCATCGCCATCCCGGCGGCGGTGACCTTCTTCGGCGTCGCCGGCGCCACCGAGATCGCCCGCCGCGGCTCGTTCGACCTCGGCATCGTCGCCATGGGAGTGGTCTTCCAGGGGCTGCCGGGGCCGGAGATCTGGGGGCGGCTGGTGGCCTTCCTCTGGTTCTTCCTGCTGTTCATCGCCGGCGTCACCTCGAGCGTGGCGATGGCGAGCCCGGCGATCGCCTTCCTCCAGGACGAGCTGGGATGGGCCCGCAAGCGCGCCGCGCTGTCGATCGCGGCGCTCGGCCTCGGCATCGGCTTCTTCCACGTCTTCTTCTACCGCCACGGGGTGCTGGGAGAGTGGGACTACTGGGCCGGCACCTTCGGCCTCGTCGTCTTCGCCACCGTCGAGATGGTGCTCTTCGCCTACGTCTTCGGCATCGACAGGGGGTGGAAGGAGCTCAATCGCGGCGCCGACCTCAGGATCCCGCGGATCTACAAGCCGATCATGAAGTGGGTGACGCCGCTCTTCCTTGTGGTGCTGCTCGGCTGGTGGGGCGCCACCGAGGCGCTGCCGACGCTCCTGATGCGGAACGTCGAGGACCCGGCGACGATCCCCTACCTGTGGCTCAGCCGCGGCCTGCTGCTGGTGCTGCTGGCGCTCGGCGTCGCCTTGATCCGCCGCGCCTGGCGGCGGCGCCGCGAAAGCGCGTGATGAACGGCGACCTCTCCCCCTTCGCCCTGGTCTTCATGACCGCGAGCATGTCGGCGGTCACCGCCCTCGCCGGCTACTGCATGTGGCGGATCTTCCGCGGCCCCCGGCGCCCGCCCGGGGACGGCTGATCCAGGCGCACGGCGCTCGGCCGCGCGTCGAGCCGGCGCGGCGCCGGATCAGGCCAGCGAGCGCAGGAACTTCGCGCAGGCCGAGTTGAACTCGACCGTCCACTCGTGGCCGCCGTCGAAGACGCAGGTCTCGACCTCCACCCCGCGCGCCCCCAGCAGGTCGAGGTCGCGCTCCATCTTGCTCGCGTCGTACCAGTCGTCCTCGCGCCCGCGCCCGATGAGCACCCGCGGAAAGCCCTCGAGCTTCCCCTCGAAGATCTCCGCCGGCGCGTCCCCGGCGAGCGCCACCAGTCCGTCGAAGCGCGCCCCGGAGCCGGCCGCCGCCCGGTAGGCCATCGCCGTCCCCTGCGAGAAGCCGAGCGCCACCCGCGGCGCCTCCACCGCCAGCTCCTTCTCCACCCGCGCCAGCACCGCGCCGACGTAGCGCACGTTGTCGGCGATCGCCAGCTCGCGGTCCTGGCGCGTCATCCAGCTCGCCACGACCTCGCCTGAGCGATTGCGGTAGAAGCGGTGGAGCGCCTGGATCGCCACCACGTGCCAGTCCGAGATGCCCGGGATCTCGAGCACGGCGTCGAGATGCCGCTCGGCGCTCTCGCCGTAGCCGTGGAAGCCGACCAGGAGCGGGGCGCGCTCGTCGTGGGCCACCCGCAGCAGGTAGCGGCCGTGGGTCGGCACCTCGAGGGTGTGGAAGGGGTAGGGCTCGGCCATCGGTTCTCCCGGCTCGGGTCTACACAGTCTACGTCGCGAGCGCCGCCGCCAGCCGTCGCGCCGCCCCGCCGACGACCGCCGGCAGCCTCGAGCGGTCGGCGGTCTCCTCGACCAGCCGGACGAGGGCGCTGCCGACGACCACGCCGTCGGCGACGCCGGCGACCGCCGCCGCCTGCTCCGGGGTCGAGATGCCGAAGCCCACCGCCAGCGGCCGGCTCAGCCGCTTGCGCAGCTTCTTCGCCTCGCGCAGCAGCTCGGGCGGCAGCCGATCGCGGGCGCCGGTGACGCCGGTCCTCGAGACATAGTAGACGAATCCGGTCGAGGCCTCGTCGACCCGGCGGATCCGCCGGCGGTCGCTGGTCGGCGCCAGCAGGAAGATGGTGTCGATCTCCGCCGCGCGCAGCGCCGGCACCAGCTCCTCGGCCCCCTCCTCCGGCGGCAGGTCCACGCAGAGCACGCCGTCCACCCCCGAGGCCGCGGCCTGCTCGGCGAAGCGGCCGATGCCGCGCGCCAGGAGCGGATTGAAATAGGTGAACAGCACCACCGGCACGCCGAGCCCCTCGCGGCGGCGGGCGACCAGGTCGAGGACGCCGGCGAGCGAGGTGCCCGAGGCCAGCGCCCGGCCGGCGGCCCGCTGGTTCACCGGGCCGTCGGCGATCGGATCGCTGAACGGCACCCCCAGCTCGACCAGGTCGGCGCCGGCCTCGACCAGCGCCTCGAGCAGCCGCCCGGTGGTCGCGAGGTCGGGGTCGCCGGCCGTCAGATAGGGAATGAAGGCCGCCCGGCGCTCGGCGCGGCAGCGCGCGAAGACCTCGTCGATGGCGCTCAAGCCTCGCCCCCGGTCGGCGCCGGCTCGCCGCCCCGCGCCGCCTCGTGCTCCAGCACCGAGGCGAGGTCCTTGTCGCCGCGGCCCGAGAGGTTGACCAGGACGATCTTGCGCTCCGCCAACCGCGGTGCGTGGCGCACCGCCTCGGCGATCGCGTGGGCGCTTTCGAGCGCCGGCAGGATGCCCTCGGTCGCCGCCAGCAGGTGGAAGGCCTCGATCGCCTCCTCGTCGCTCGCCGTCGTGTACTCGATGCGGCCGGCCTCGGCCAGCGCCACGTGCTCGGGTCCGACCGCCGGATAGTCGAGGCCCGCCGAGACCGAGTGGGTGGCGGCGATCTGCCCGTCGGCGTCCTGGAGCACCAGCGTCCGGGTGCCGTGCAGCACCCCGACCCGCCCCCCCCGGAAGCGCGCCGCGTGGCGCCCCGGCTCGGAGCCGACGCCCCCCGCCTCGACGCCGATCAGCCGCGCCCGCCGCTCGCCGAGGAACGCCGCGAAGAGCCCGATCGAGTTGCTGCCGCCGCCGACGCAGGCGATCGCCAGGTCCGGCCAGCTCCGCCCCGCCTGCTTGGCGAGCTGCCGCTTCGCCTCGTCGCCGATCACCCGGTGGAAGTCGCGCACCATGCGCGGGTAGGGATCGGGGCCGAGCACCGAGCCGAGGATGTAGTGGGTCGTGCGCACGTTCGTCACCCAGTCGCGCAGCGCCTCGTTGATCGCCTCCTTGAGCGTCCGGCTGCCGGCGGCGACCGGCGCCACCTCGCAGCCCAGCAGCCGCATCCGCTCGACGTTGGGACGCTGGCGCCGCATGTCCTCCTCGCCCATGTAGACCGTGGCCGAGAGCCCGAGCAGCGCCGCCGCGGTGGCCGTCGCCACCCCGTGCTGCCCCGCCCCGGTCTCCGCGATCACCCGCCGCTTGCCCATGCGCTCGGCGAGCAGCGCCTGGCCGATCGCGTTGTTGATCTTGTGGGCCCCGGTGTGGAGGAGGTCCTCGCGCTTGAGATAGATGTGGGCGCCGCCGCAGTGCTCGGTCAGCCGCCGCGCGTACCAGAGCGGCGTCGGGCGGCCGGCGTAGTCGGCGAGGAGCGACGCGAGCCGGCGCTGGAAGGCGCGGTCGCGGCGGGCGCGGTCGTACTCCCGCGCCAGCTCCTCGAGCGGCGCCATCAGGGTCTCGGGGACGAAGCGGCCGCCGTAGGACCCGAAGTAGCCCGGTCTGTCTCGCCTAGCCATCGAGCGCTCGCACCTCCCGGATCAGCGCCGCCAGCCGCTCGGGATCTTTCACGCCGGGCGCCGACTCGACCCCGGAGCAGACGTCCACGCCGTCGGCGCGAGAGCGCGCCAGCACCTCGCGCGCGGTGCCCGGGCCGATGCCGCCGGACACCAGGAGCGGCTTCGCGGCCTCCAGTCCGGCGATGCTCTCATACTCCCAGCGCTCGCCGGCGCCGCCGTAGCCGGGATGGTGGCTCTCGACCAGGAAACCCCAGACGTCGGGGTAGGGCTCGAGCGCCGCCGCGGCCAAGCCTCCCCGGACCCGGAAGACCTTGATCGCCCGGCCGGCGAAGCGGGCCAGCTCGGCGGGCCCCTCGTCGCCGTGGAACTGGAAGAGGTCGAGCCCCACCTCGCGGCCGATCGCCTCGACCTGCCGCGGATCGCGATCGACGAAGACCCCGACCAGGCGGACGGCGCCGCGCACGGCGTCGGCGATCTCTCGCGCCCTCGCCGGCGCGAGGCAGCGGGGGCTGGGCGGATAGAAGTTGAGCCCCAGGAGGTCGGCCCCCAACTCGGCCGCCCGCTCGGCGTCCTCGCGGCGGGTGACGCCGCAGATCTTGACGATCAAGCCCCGCTCCCGGCGAGCCCGGCGAGCTCCGCGAGCAGCGCAGCCGGGTCCTCGGCGAGGAGCAGCGACTCGCCGACGAGAAAGGCGTCGAATCCCGCCCGGGCGAGCCGCTCGAGGTCGGCGCCCGAGGCGATGCCGCTCTCGGCGACCTTGAGCGCCGCGGCCGGGAGCTCGGGCAGCCGCTCGATCGAGCGCTCCAGGCTCACCTCGAAGGTCGCCAGGTCCCGGTTGTTGACCCCGACCAGCTCCCAGGCGCCACCGGCCAGCCGGGCGACGTCCGCGGCCGAGTGGGTCTCGACCAGGGGCGCGAGCCCGAGGGCGCGGGCCATCGCCGCGAAGGTCGCCAGCTTCCCCGGCGGGTGGAGGGCGGCGATCAGCAGCACCGCGTCCGCGCCCGCCGCCCGCGCCTGCTCGATCTGCAGCGGCCGCACCACGAAGTCCTTGGCGATCGCCGGCAGACCCGAGGCCTCCTTGCAGCGGGCGAGCAGCTCGTAGCTGCCGTGGAAGAAGTCGGGCTCGACCACGACCGAGAGCGCCGCCGCGCCGCCGCGGCCGTAGAGCGCCGCCTGGGCGATCGGGTCCACGCGGCCGGCGAGCGGACCGAGCCGCGGCGAGCCCATCTTGATCTCGGCGACGACCGCCCGGCCGCGGCGCGCCGCGAGGGCGGCCAGGAACGGGCTCTCGCCGACGGCCAGCGGCTCGCGGCGTTGGGGCAGGGCGACCGGCTCGGGGAACTCTTCCGCGAGGCGCGCGCGCCGGCGCTCGACGATGCGACGCAGGACGTCGGCGATGCCGCTCGTCACGAGGTCCCCCTCGAGCTCCGGCGCAGCTCGTCGAGCTTGCGCGCCGCCGCCCCGTCGGCGATCGCCGCCCGCGCCAGTTCGAGGCCGGACGCCAGGTCGTCCGCCACCCCGCTCACCCGCAGCGCCGCGGCCGCGTTGAGCGCCACGACGTCGGCGAGCGGTCCCGGCTCGCCGGCCAGGAGGCGCTCCATGGCGCGGGCGTTGTCCTGCGGCTCGCCGCCGGCGAGGTCCCGCGGCGAGGCGCGGGCGATCCCCAGCGGTCGCGGGTCGAGGCTCCAGGTGCGGACCGCGCCGGCTCGGACCTCGCCGACCAGGGTCGCGCCGGTGGTGGTGATCTCGTCGAGCCCGTCCTCGCCGTGGACCACGAGCGCGTGCTCGGCCCCCAGCTCGGCGAGCACCCGGGCGACCCGCTCGACGAGCCCGGCGGAGTACACCCCGACGACCTGGCGGCGGGCGCCGGCCGGATTGGTCAGCGGCCCCAGCACGTTGAAGATGGTGCGCACGCCGAGGGCCTTTCGCACCGGCACCACCTCGCGCATCGCCGGGTGGAGGCCGGGGGCGAAGAGGAAGGCGATGCCGATCTCGTCGAGGCTCGCCCCGGCGCGCTCCGGCGAGGTCTCGATCTCGACCCCGAGCGCCGCCAGTACGTCGGCGCTCCCCGAGCGGCTCGACACCGAGCGGTTGCCGTGCTTGGCCACCGCCGCCCCGGCCGCGGCCGCGACGAGCGCCGCCGCCGTCGAGATGTTGAACGTCCCCTTGCCGTCGCCGCCGGTGCCGCAGGTGTCCACGACCCGCTGGCGCCGGTGCGGGATCGCGATGACCCGCTGGCGCATCGCGGCGGCGGCGCCGGCGATCTCGGCGACCGTCTCGCCCTTGGTGGCGAGCGCCGCCAGCAGCGCGGCCTTCGCCGGCTCGGACAGCTCGCCGTCCATCAGCCGGCCCATCAGCTCCTCCATCTCGTCGCGGCCGAGCGAGTCGCCGGCGATCAGGCGCTCGAGCGCCGCCGTCACCTCGGGCACGGTCAGCCCCCCTCCGGCGACGGCGGGCCCGGGCCGCAGAGGGCGAGGAAGTTGTCCATCAGGGCGGGGCCGGAGCGGGTCAGCACCGATTCGGGGTGGAACTGCACGCCCCAGTAGGGCAGCTCCCGGTGGCGCATCCCCTGGAGCGTCCCCTCCTCGCTCCAGGCGAGCGGCTCGAGCTCCGCCGGGAGGCTGTCCGCGACGACCTCGAGGCTGTGGTAGCGGGTGGCCTCGAAGGGGTCGGGCAGGCCGCGGAAGAGGCCCTCGCCGCGGTGCCGGATGCGCGAGGTCTTGCCGTGCATGAGGCGCGGGGCGCGCTCGACCCGGGCGCCGAAGGCCACGCCGAGCGCCTGGTGGCCGAGGCAGACGCCCAGGATCGGGGCCGGCGGCCGCAACCGGACCAGCTCGACCGAGACCCCCGCGTCCTCCGGCCGGCCCGGCCCCGGCGAGATGACGATCCCGGCCGGCGCCCGCTCGACCAGCGCCGCCGCCGATTCCGCGTCGTTGCGCACCACCTCCACCTCCGCCCCCCGACCAAGCAAGAGCTGCACCAGGTTGTAGGTGAAGGAGTCGTAGTTGTCCACGACCAGGATCACGAGGCGGACCTCCCGTCCTCCAGGCGCCGCGCCAGCGCCACCGCGGCCAGCAGCGCCGCCGCCTTGCTCTCGGTCTCCCGCTCCTCCGCCGCCGGGTCGGAGTCCGCGACGATGCCGGCGCCGGCGGTGACCGAGATCTCGTTCTCCCTCACCACGAGGGTGCGGATGGTGATGCAGGTGTCGAGGTCGCCCGAGAACGAGAGGTAGCCGACGGCGCCGGCGTAGGGGCCGCGCGCCTCGGGCTCCAGCGAGTCGATGATCTCCATCGCCCGGATCTTGGGGGCGCCCGAGACGGTGCCCGCGGGGAAGCAGGCGAAGAGCGTGTCGAGGGCGTCGAGGCCCGCCGCCAGCTCCCCCTCCACCTGCGACACGATGTGCATCACGTGGCTGTAGCGCTCGACGGCCATGAACGTCGAGACCTCGACCGAGGCCGGCGTCGCCACCCGCCCCAGGTCGTTGCGCCCGAGGTCGACGAGCATCACGTGCTCGGCGCGCTCCTTGGCGTCGGCCAGGAGCTCGTCGGCGAGTCGCGCGTCGGCGGCCGGGTCGGCGCCGCGCGGCCGGGTGCCGGCGATCGGCCGGGTCTCGATGCGGCGGCCGGTCTTGCGCACCAGCATCTCGGGCGAAGCGCCGACCAGCGCCGCCTCCGGGCTCTCGATCAGCACCATGTAGGGGCTCGGATTGACCATCCGCAGCGCCCGGTAGAGGGCGAGCGGCTCGATCGCCTCCCCGAGGCGGAAGCGGCGCGCGAGCACCGCCTGGAAGACGTCGCCGGCGGCGATGTGCTCCTTGGCGACCCCGACCGCGCGCCGGAACGCCTCGCCGTCGAACGCCGAGCCGGCGGCCGGCGGCCCGGCGACCGGACCCGCCGCGGCGGGCAGCTCCACCGCCGCCCCGCCGCCGTCGGCGGTGAGCGCCGCCGCCAGCTCGTCGAGGTCGGCGGCCGCCATCGCCGCCGTCACCTCCCCCTCGATCTCGTTCGCCACCGCCAGCACCCGCTGACGCACGTGGTCGAAGACGACCAGGCGGTCGAAGCGGGCGAGGACCGCCACCGGCAGGTCGTAGGGGTCGGGCGGCGGCGCCGGCAGCCGCTCCAGGAGCCGCGCCAGGTCGTAGCCGAAGTAGCCGACCCAGCCGCCGAGAAAGGGGACGGGACCGGTCTCCGCGTCCACCGCGGCCAGCGCCGCGCGCAGCGCCGCGAGCGGCTCGCCGGAGGAGCGCTCGCCGGCGCCCTCCCCGGCGATCTCCAGCCGGTCCGGGTAGAGCCGGCAGACCCGGCGCGGGCCGGCGCCGAGGAAGCTGTAGCGCGAGACCCGCTCGCCGCCGGCGACGCTTTCGAACAGGAAGCGCTCGCCGGAGATCCTCCCCAGACGCCGGTAGACCGCGAGCGGCGTCAAGCTGTCGGCCAGGAACTCGCGGACCCGCGGCACGGCCCGCCGCGGCCGGCCGCTCAAGGCGCCCCCTCGGCGGGCGCCGCGGGGACCCCGCCGAGACCCAGGACCTCGCGCCCGAAGGCGGCCGGCAGGGACCGGCCGGTCATCAGCCGGAACTGCGGGATCGCCTGCGCCAGCAGCACCTCTCGGCCGTCGATGGCGGTCCTTCCCGCGGCGCGGGTCGCGGCGACCAGCCGGGTCGGCGCGCCGTCGAGGTAGGCGAGATCCACCACCGCCGCGCCGGGCGCCAGCGCCCGCGGGTCGAAGGGCAGCTCGTCGTCCGCCACCCGACCCAGCGGGGTCGCGTTCACCACCACGTCGAAGCGGCCGGCGTCGAGCTCCGAGAGCGCCAGGAACTCGAGCCCCAGCTCCGCGGCCGCGCGCCGCCCCCGCTCCTCGCCGCGGTTGACGAGCGCCACCCGGGCGCCGGCTCGCGCCAGACCGAAGCCCGCCGCCCGCCCCGCCCCGCCCGCGCCCAGCACCGCCGCCCGCCGGCCGCGCAGCTCGATGCCGCGCGCCCGCAGCGGCCCCCGCACCCCCTCGGGATCGGTCGACTCCGCCTCCCAGACGCCGCTCCGGCGCACCAGCGTGTTGGCGGAGCCGATGCGCTCGGCCAGCGGGCTCGTCGCCCCGGCCACCGCCAGGGCGATCTCCTTGAAGGGCGAGGTGACCGCCAGGCCCTCCAGCGGAAAGCCGAGGAAGTCGAGGCTGCCGCCTTCGACCAGCTCGAGCCAGAAGTCGCCGAAGCTCTCGGCCTCGAAGGCGAGGAAGAGGGCCGGAAGGCCGAGCTCCCGGTAGGTCCGGTTGTGGAGGCGCGGCGAGAGGCTGTGCCCGACCGGGTGGCCGACGACCCCGTAGAGTCGCTCGAGCGGCGGCAGCTCGGGCAGCCCGTAGTCGCGCGCGAGGGCCGCGAGCGGCGGCTGGCCGGGAGCGCCCGGCACCTCGCCCGCCGCCGCGAAGACCAGCGGCGCGCCCAGCCGCGGCGCCAGCA